>NZ_KV828384.1:0-1609 GCF_001836405.1 Pseudomonas sp. HMSC057H01
ATCTGGATGTGCCTCAGGGGTTCTATGATATGGGGGCAATGATTGGTAATCGTGCCGGTGTTAAGAACCCTGCTACCGATGGTCTGACCTTCTTGGATAAAGCCGCTAGTTTGGGGAACCCGCCAGCACTGACCGAGTTGGGTAAACTCTATATTTATGTGGCCAAGGAAAAGGAATTGGGGCTGGCGTATACCAGTTGTGCTTCCAGTCAAGGTTATGCTCCGGCGAGCTATGAGCTTGGAAGCTACTATGAGTTGGTTGAGCATAATTATCCAAAGGCACTTAGATACTATCAAGTCTCCGTCTCTCAAGGCGGCAGGAGTGCCGCCTTTTTTCTCTCGCGCGTCTTCGGAAAGAGGACGCCTCCTTCAAGTGCAATGTGGTATACGCCGGATGAAAAGCTTGAGAAATTCTACTACTCCCTCTATCTGCAAATTGATGCCGACCCCGATCTTCGTTTTCCCAATTTGGTAAAAGATAACCCCTTGCCACCCCACCCCGTCCAGGGCTACGACGCAGCTCGACCCGACTGGAAGCCGGGTCAGTGATTCGGCTAATGGCTATTGGAATATGGGCTGTACTTTGTCTCGCAGCAGTTCCCGCTATGGCTGACAGCAAGCCTTTTGTCTGCGTTAACGAAAAGGACCATCTACCCCCTCTGGACCCGCAGGCCGATGCTTGGTATCGCGAAGCGGCGACCCTGGCCAAGCCCGATACCTTGCGTCCGTGGCCTCGTATCGTCGATCTATACAGTAAGGCAGTTGAGCGTGGTCACTGGAAGGCTATGCATAACTTGGCGAGCCTCTATCGTACCGGTTGGCCAGGCGGTGTGGAGAAGGATACTCAGAAAGCTCTAGATCTCTACCAGAAGATGATCGATTTGAAGGTTCCTCAAGGTTTCTACGATATGGCGGCAATGATCGGGAGTCGCGCTGGCGTCAAGAATCCTGCGACTGATGGACTTACTTTTCTCGATAAGGCTGCAAGCTTGGGTAATCCACCAGCATTAACTGAGTTAGGAAGGCTATATATATATGTTGCTGGTCAGGATGAGTTGGGGCTGAAATATACGAACTGTGCTGCAGGCCAGGGCTATGCTCCTGCCAATTACGAACTGGCGATGTACTATCGTTTGGTGGCACATAACTACCCAAAGGCGGCAGGCTATTACCTTCTTGCTGCAAGCCAAGGAAATAATGATGCTGCCTTCTTCATGTCCGGAGTTTTTGATAAGACTAGTCCCGATGTTGACAGAATGTGGTACGCCCCCGATGAGAGGCTACACAAACTATATGATGGTATTTACGACCAACTTTCCGCTGATCCTGATTTGCGTTTTCCCAACTTGATAAAGGACCATCCTCTGCCTCCTCACCCGACCCAGGGCTACGACGCAGATCGGCCCGACTGGAAATCGGGGCAGTGATGCGGCTGATGGCTATTGGACTTTGGGTCGTGCTCTGTCTTGCAGGCGTCCGCGTGATGGCCAACAGCAAATCGTTTGTCTGCGTTAATGAAAAAGACCATCTGCCGCCGTTGGATTCGCAAACCGATGCTTGGTACCGCGAAGCAGCCGCCTTGGCCAAGCCCGATACTCTGCGGCCCTGGG
>NZ_KV828385.1:0-687 GCF_001836405.1 Pseudomonas sp. HMSC057H01
TTAGAGTAGAGAAAATAAATCTGTCCCCTTTATGGTCCCCTTTATGCTCAGTAACGGGAAGGGTCGTTGCTGTTGGTACACGTGCCTACAGACCGCTAGATGTAATACCTGATGACGAGATGCAACATGGTGTATACGGCTCTCACCACAATATCTTTGTCGCCAAACAAGCGCCGAGGGGCACTCCAAGGCCGTGTAAGTGTCAGTGGGTAAAGCAAAATTATGTATTGAAGCCACACGAGCTGACCCCCGACATGATACCTATAGAGCCATTTTCAGACTAAGGTGACGCATGAAGTATTTAACCGGAGAAACAGTCGAGCTAGGGGACTTAGTGTTGATTGAGTCCGGCAAAACGCTGGGCGTGGTATATGCGATTATAGAAACCCCTGAAGATGCACTAAGCTGGGGGCTGATGAGGCTGGTATTTCAATTGAGGCGGAACCATTTGGATTAGTATTCTGGCCGCAATCTGAGACTGAAGATCCAGTTAGATTTATTTCCAGAAAAGAGATCAGCTAGTCTTGCTGGAAATATAAAGGGGGAAGGGCAAATTTATTTAGGTCACCTGACTTTCCAGAAGGTATAAGCCCAGCCCTGCGCTGGGCTTTTTCCTCCCCGATTTAGCCGATTGCCTTGAGAAAAAGGGGTCGGATTTATTTTTACTACTCTAATTTCAGCGACTGT
>NZ_KV828386.1:0-38559 GCF_001836405.1 Pseudomonas sp. HMSC057H01
AGCAGGTTGGTCTGCTCGGAGATGCCCTTGATCACCTCGAGGATCTGGCCGATGTTCACCGTGCGGCTGTTGAGGGCCTCGATGTTGGCGCAGGAGGCGCTGATCTTCTCGGAAAGCTCGTTCATCGCGCGGATGGTCTGCTCGACCACCTGCTTGCCGTCCTCGGCCTGGTGGTTGGCGTCGGACGCATGGTGCGAGGCATCGGCGGCGTTGCGGGCGATTTCCTGGGCGGCGGCGCCGAGTTCGTTGATCGCCGCGGCGACGCTGTTGGTGCGGTTGGACTGCTCGTCGGAGTTGGCCATCGAAGAGTTCGAGGCGTTCACCACCAGTTGCGCCACGTCGTGCAGTTGGCGAGCGGTGCCGGCGACCTCGCGGATCGATTCGTGGATACGCTCGACGAAGCGGTTGAAGGCATTGGCCAACGTACCGAATTCATCGTTGCTGGTGACCCGCAGGCGCTTGGTCAGGTCGCCTTCGCCCTGGGCGATGTCCTGCATGGCGCGGCCCATGTCGGTGAGCGGCTGCATCAGTACGCGGATCAGCATGCCGAGGAGAAGCATGATGCCGACCACCGCGATCAGCGTGGCGACGATCGCCGAAGTGCGGAATTCGCTGAGCATCGAATAGGCGGTGTCGCGGTCGAGGACCAGGGCGACGTACCAGGTCACGCCGGGCAGTCCCTTCACCGGGGTGAAGGAAACGAACTGGCTGCGGCCGTCGAGTTCCACCTCGTGGACCCCGGGGTCGATGTTCGGTGCGCCCTTGGGATAGGCTTCGGCGAGGGTCTTCAGGACCAGCCCGGAGTCGGGGTGGAGGAGGATCTTGCCGGCGTCGCTGACCAGGAAGGCGTAGCCGGCACCATCGAACTTCAGGGAATTGAGGATCGCGGTCAGGGTCTCCAGCTTCATGTCGCCGGCGGCGACGCCCAGCAGTTGACCGGCGTGCCGCACCGGCAGCGACATGGCGAGGATCTGCTCGCCGGTGCCGGCATCGACGAAGGGTTCGGTGACGATCAGCCGGTCGGCCGCCAGCGCGTCCTTGTACCAGGCGCGGGTACGTGGGTCGTAACCTTCCGGCATGGCGTCGTAGGGGCGCATGGTGAAGGCGCCGCTGGCCGCCTCGCCAAGATAGACCGACGCGAAATTGCGGCTGAAGACGGGCTGTTCCAGTTGCCTTGCGATATTCGCCTCGTCGGGCTGGTCGAGCAGCGCCAGTTGCGAGGCCAGGCCTTCCACCAGATGCATGCGGCCTTCCAGCCAGCTCTGGATGTTGCTGGCGGTCAGGGTGCCGATTTCCCCGAGGTAGTTTTCCGTGTCCGTGCGCACGGCCTCGCGCTGTCGGTAATCGTTGTAGAGGATGAAGCAGGTGAAGGCGAAAACCACCACCAATGCGGCGGCGAGAAGGATTTTCTTGGCAAACGACAGCGAGCGAAGCATGAGCGATGCGTCCTGGCAAAAGCCTCAAGAAGGGCGGGGAGCCCAGGCCACCAGGTAGGGAGCTTGCGGGGGAAAGCCATGATCCAGCGCCTGAACGGCCGGCTTTGTAGCACAGTGCCAGCATAAAGGCAAAATAGTGGCGCCATGAAAATGGCGCCACTGGAGGGAAATCGCTCTGGAAGAGGACGTCAGTCCGGAGCCAGTCCGCCGACTTTGGTGCCGACGCCGTCGAAGAAGGCTTTCAGACCGCCGACGATACCGCTGTCCGTGGGACTCAATACGGCAATCAGAGCCACCGCGATCAAACCGGCGATAACCGCGTATTCGATGGCATTTGCCCCTTCTTCGTCCGCCAGGAATGCGCGAACTTTGCAATACACGAGCAGAGTCAGGTTCTTCATTCTTGTTTGCTCCTCGAACGCGGCAATCACCGAGACAGAGCCCTGCCTCCACGCTGAGGCTAGGCCGATGATGGCGTTTTGCAACAACTAAATGGCATTAGTAGGAGTGGATTAGTCGCAAGGTTATATGGCGGGTTACAAGGCTTGGACTACATCTAATGACAAATTGACATTGATTATCCCGAGTCTAGATTCAGGCCTATCGTCGCAAGTTCGAAGTTATGAACTTTGGTTCTTGAATAACGACTGTCGCCAGTCGATAACCCCAATGTACCTGCCATGGAAAGCCAGTCCCGGAGTATGGCCATGACACGGACAGCGAGACGCCCGTTTTTCTTTTCCGATCATCGGCGATCGCCGGTGATTTTCCGTTCATCGACCTGTCCGGACGCATAGCAGGGGTCTGCCCATGAATAGCAAGGTGCTGATGGCCCTGGCCGGCCTGCTGCTGCTCGGTGCGGTGCTGCTCGGATACCTCGGCGTATCCATCGGCCGCGCGCCATCGAACGCGCATGCTCCATCCGTGGCGCCGGCTTCGGCGGCGGTGGACGCTTCGCTGGAAAAGCTCGAACGCAAGCCGGTGCTGGTGGCCAGTCGCGATCTCCCGGCGCTGGCGGTGATCGGCAAGGACGACCTGAGCGTCGAGCGGTTGCGGACCGCACCGGTCGGTAGCTACGACAGGCCCGAGGCGTTGCTCGGCAAGCGGGTCTGGGTCGCGGTGCCGGCCGGCAGCATTCTTTCCGCCGCGACCCTAGAACCCGGCGGTCCGCTGGCCCGGACCATCCGTCCGGACGAGCGGGCGATGGCGATCGCTGTGGACGAAGTGGTCGGCGGCGGCGGCTTCGTCCTGCCCGGCGACTATGTCGACGTGATGCTCTTCGTGCGTGACGAGCGGGACGGCGAATCGACCCCGCTGGCGCAACTGGTGTTGCCCGGCGTCCGGGTACTGACCTACGGCGAGCGGATCGCCGTGGGCAGCGATGGGCAGGACCGCTCGAACCAGGAAAAGGACCCGCGTCCGCCGCGTACCGCGGTGCTGGCGGTACCGGAGGACGGCGTGGCGCGGCTGATGCTGGCGAGCCAGGCCGGTTCGCTGCGCCTGGCCATCCGCAGCAAGGACGAAGAACTCTACCGCAGGGAGCAGGAAGGCGCGCTGCTGCAAGCGTCGCTGGGCGCGCCGAGCGCGGTGCTGAGCCTCGACCAACTGCTGGAGCGCCGCAAACCGACGGCGCCGAGCGTGCGCAGCACGGCTCCGCGCGTGCCGGTGGCCAACGGGGTCACGGTCTACCGTGGCAGCGCCATGACCCATGAAGCGCCTTGAGGGGAGCCGGCATATGCATCGGAGCACCGGGATAGGCGTGTCGCGCTGGCTGGGAGGGCTGCTGGGGGGGGCGTTGGCGCTGCCGGCACTGGCTTTGCCGCAGGGCTGCATCGAGTTGCTGGCGCAGGCGCCGCGGGTCGACGTCGTCCAGGGACAACAGCGTGACCTGCGCCTGGCGGTGCCGATCGAGCGGCTGGCCATCGGCGATCCGAAGATCGCAGACGTACAGTTGCTGGATCGTCGCGGCTTCCTGGTCACCGGCAAGGAACAGGGCTCCACCAGCCTGCTGATCTGGACCGGCTGCAGTCCCGAGCCGTTGCGCAGCCTGGTGGAGGTCGAGGGACGCGGTAGCGTCGATACCCGCGGTGCTCCAGCGTTCACCGCCGGCGCCGCGGAGGAGCTACCGAACCAGGTGCAGACCGATATCCGCTTCGTCGAGGTCAGCCGCAGCAAGCTGAAGCAGGCCAGCACCTCGTTCGTCCGGCGCGGCGGCAACCTCTGGGTGCTCGGTGCGCCAGGCAGCCTCGGCGACATCAAGGTCAATGCCGACGGCAGCGGCCTGGGCGGCACCTTCGGCACCGGCAGCTCGGGATTCAACCTGATCTTCGGCGGCGGCAAGTGGTTGAGCTTCATGAATGCCCTGGAGGGCAGCGGCTTCGCCTATACCCTGGCGCGCCCGAGCCTGGTGGCGATGAGCGGGCAGAGCGCGTCGTTCCTCGCCGGCGGCGAGTTTCCGATCCCGGTGCCGAACGGCACCAACGACAACGTCACCATCGAATACAAGGAGTTCGGCATCCGCCTGACCCTCACCCCGACGGTGATGAACAACCGCCGCATCGCTCTCAAGGTGGCGCCGGAGGTCAGCGAACTGGACTACAGCGCCGGCATCCAGAGCGGCGGGGTGGCGGTGCCGGCACTGCGCGTCCGGCGCACCGACACCAGCGTGATGCTGGCCGATGGCGAGAGTTTCGTGATCAGCGGGCTGACCAGCAGCAACTCGGTGAGCAACGTCGACAAGTTTCCCTGGCTGGGCGACATCCCGATCCTCGGTGCGTTCTTCCGCTCGACCAAGCTGGACAAGGACGACCGCGAGCTGCTGATGATCGTCACCCCGCACCTGGTCCAGCCGCTGGCCGCCGACGCACAGTTGCCGGACCTGCCCGGCGAGGGCTTGCGGCACTACGATCCGGGGTTCTCGCGCCTGTACTTCCTCGAGCGCGGCGAGTACGACGGCCAGCAGAACGACACCGGCCTGTCGGATTAGGAGGCGCGCATGAACCAGAACTTCGTGGCGCTGACCCAGCATCCCGGCGAACTCGACTGGTTGCAGAACAGCCTGGCGTCCGCCGGCCAGGTGGTACCGGCAGGCAGCGCCAGCCTGGAGGAGCTGCTGGCGCTGCTCGACGTCACCGCCGCCGGGGTGCTGTTCATCAGCCTCGGCAAGAGCAACCTGGTGTCCCAGGGCGCGCTGGTCGAGGGATTGGTATCGGCGCGACCGATGCTCTCGGTGGTGGCCATCGGCGACGGCCTGGACAACCAGTTGGTGCTGGCGGCGATGCGCGCCGGCGCGCGCGACTTCATCACCTACGGCGCCCGCACCAGCGAGCTGACCGGGCTGATCCGGCGCCTCGGCGGACGCCTGCCCAGCGTGCCGGTGAGCGCGGCGCGCCAGGGCGAGCTGCTGACCCTGGTCAGCGCCCGACCGGACGCCGACGGCGCCTTCGTCGCCTTGCACCTGGCCAAGGCGTTGCAGGAGCAGACGCCGAACCAGGTCCTGCTGCTGGACGTCGGCCAGCCCACCGGCGAGGCGCTGGCGATCCTCGGCCTGGACTCGGCCTTCACCTTCAGCGACGCCTTGCGCAACCTGCGGCGCCTCGACCAGACCCTGATCGACAGCGCCTTCACCCGCCTCGACAGCGGCCTGCGGATACTCAGCCTGACCGACGAGCCCGGCGTGCTGGAGCGAGTCACCACCGCCGAACTCTATCTGTTGCTGGGCAACCTGCGCGGGGCGTTCAGCCATGTGGTGGTCAACCTCACCGGGCTGCCCGAGGGCGAGCTGAGCAACCAGTTGCTGGTGCAGGCCAACCGCGTGCTGTGGATGGTCGACCAGAGCGTGCCGTCCTGCAAGAAGGGTCTGGAGCGCCTGCGCCGCCTGCGCGAGCGCAACCTGCCGTTGCCCTCCATCGAGTTGCTGATCGAGCGCTACCTGCCCAATGTGGCGCCGGACCAGCAGGCCCTCAGCCGGATGTTCGACCTCGATCTGTTCGGCGTCCTGCCGTTGTCCCCGGAATCGCGCCTGCGCGCGAAGAACCTCGGCAAGAGCCTGTTCGAGGTGGCGCCGCGCGACCCATTGGCGGCCAAGCTGCGGCAACTGGCGGACAGCCTGTGCGTGACACGCGGCGAGCGCCGTTCGCTGCTGTCCTGGCTCGGCCGGGCCAAGGCGGCGCTGCTATGAGCACGGGATTCGGCGCGCGTCCTGACGGCGGTGCCTTCCACTACCGCCAGGAGCAGGACATCCAGGCGCTGAAGCTGCGCCTGCACCGCTACATCATCGACGAGATCGACGAAGACGGCATGAACCTGCTGGAGGGCGCGCGCTCCGCCGTGGTCCAGTACGTCTCGGAAAAGGTCTGCGAATACGGCTCGCGCCATCAACTGGCGATCTCCCGCTACGAACTGGACCGCCTGGCCGAAGAGGTGGTCGACGAACTCACCGGCTTCGGCCCGCTGGAGATCCTCCTGCGCGATCCCGGCGTCTCGGAAATCCTCGTCAACGGACCGGGCCGGGTGTTCGTCGAGCGGGAAGGGCGGCTCTACCAGAGCGACCTGCGCTTCATCGACGACCACCATGTGCTGCGGGTGATCCAGCGTATCCTCGCGCCCCTCGGCCGACGCCTGGACGAGTCCAGCCCGATGGTCGACGCGCGCCTGCCGGACGGCAGCCGGGTCAACGCGATCATTCCCCCGGTGGCGCTGGACGGGCCGTGCATCTCGATCCGCAAGTTCAGCCAGGAGCTGCTGCGCAGTGCCGACCTGCTGGCCTACCAGAGCGTCGACGAAGCCTTGCTCGAGTTCCTCCGCCAGGCGGTCTCGCGCCGCTGCAACATCCTCATCAGTGGCGGCACCGGCACCGGCAAGACCACCTTGCTCAACGTCATCAGCGGCTTCATCGACGAACGCGAGCGGATCGTCACCATCGAGGACACCGCCGAGCTGCAACTCGGCCACGACCACGTGGTGCGCCTGGAGACCCGTCCGCCGAACGCCGAGGGCTACGGCGAGGTGACCGCCCGCGACCTGATCCGCAACGCCCTGCGGATGCGCCCGGACCGGATCATCCTCGGCGAGATCCGCGGCGTCGAGGTGCTCGACGTGCTGCAGGCGATGAACACCGGCCACGACGGCTCGATGAGCACGGTGCACGCCAACTCGGCGATGGATTCGCTGCTGCGCATGGAGATGCTGGTCGGCCTGACCGGCAACAGGCTGCCGGAGCAGACCTTGCGCCTGATGATCTGCGCCGCGCTGGACGTGGTGGTGCAGATCACCCGCCTGGCCAGCGGTCGGCGTTGCATCAGCGAAGTGCTGGAGGTGCTGGAGGTGCGCGACGGCGTGTACGTCACCAATACCCTGTTCAGTCTCGACCGGCGCGGTAGCGGGCAGTTCGTCCGCCAGGCCGCGCCGGTCGGGCAGAAATTCCGCCAGGCGCTGCTGTGAACGGCGCGCAACTGCTGGTGCTGTTCAGCGGCGTGCTGGCTTTCGCCGCGCTGGCCCTGGCGTTCATGGGCTGGCGCGCCGGGCGCAACGAACTGGTGGTTGAACGGCTGCTGGGACGCCAGGAGGCGGTCGCGGTGCGGCCGCGCAGCAGTCACTGGCTGGCTCGCCAGATGCGTCGCGCCGGTATCCAGCGCCCGCGCCCGTGGTTGTTCGGGGCGGCAGTGCTCGCGCTGCTGCTGGTCTGGAGCGGATTGCGCCTGTTCGGCATCGTCGGTGCGCTAGGCGGCCTGCTACTGGCGGCGCTGTCCTGCCGCGTCGCCCTGGGCATGCTCTACCAGCGCCGCCTGAAGCGAATGATCCGGCAGATGCCGCGCTTCCTCGACCAGGTGGTGCGCAGCCTGCACGCCGGGCGCACGCTGGGCGACGCGCTGATGCAGGCGGTGGAGAACGCCGAGGAGCCGCTGCGCGACATCTTCACCCTGGCACGCAACCACGTGCTTCTCGGCATCCACCTGCCGGAGGCGTTGCAGGAAGTCGCCGAACTCTACGAGGTGGAGGAACTGCGCATCCTCGCCCTGGGCGTTTCGGTCAACCACCGTTATGGCGGCAATACCAGCGACCTGCTGGACAGCATCGTCAAGCTCATCCACGAGCGCGAGAAGCTCAGCCGGCAGTTGCACGCGATGACCGGCGAGACACGGATCAGCGCCTATGTCCTGGCCGGCGTGCCGAGCGCCCTGGGCGGCTACATCCTGGCGAGCAACCCGGGCTATCTGCTGAACATGTGGGCCGACGGCACCGGGCGTTTCCTGCTGCTGGCCTCGCTCGGGCTGCAACTGCTCGGCTGCTATGCGCTGTGGCGCATGCTCAAGAGCGTCTAGGAGGTGGCCATGCAGGCACAGTGGCTGATTTTCGCGGCGCTCCTGATGGCGGTCGGCGGTGCCTTGTTGCTGTTGCTCCAGGCGCGCAACGGCAGCCGCGAGCAGCGCCTGATCGAGAGGCGCCTGGGAGCGCTGGCCAACCCTGGCGGCTCGACCAGGTGGCTGGCCGGCATGACCGAGCGGATGGACGACAGCTTCTGGGTGCGGCGCCTGCAACTGATGGACAGCGAGGCCCGCCAGTTGCTGCAACAGGCCGGCTGGCACGAGAGTCGCTACCGGACCCTGTACCTGATCTCGGTGTTCCTCACGCCGCTGCTGTTCGTTCTCCTGGTCTTGCTGGTCAAGCTGCTGCGCGCCGAGAGCGAGGCGTCCTACGCGGTGCCGCTGCTGTTCGCCGCCGGCATCGGTTTCCTCCTGCCCAAGCAGGTGCTCAAGCACTTCGCCAAGGCGCGCCGGGCGCTGATCGCCGACGAGATGATCCTGTTCGTGCAACTGATCCGCATCCTCTTCGATGCCGGCCTGACCGTGGAGCAGACGCTGCGCGTGGTCTGCCTGGAAGGCCGCGGGATCACCCCGCAACTGGCCCGCGAGCTGGACCTGGCGCTGACCCGTGCCGACAACGGCATCGACCTGGCGGAAGAGCTGGAGGCGCTTGCCCGGCGCCTGCAGGTGGACCCGCTGAACGACTGCTGCGGCGTGCTACGGCAGATGTTGCGCCAGGGCGGCAGTGCGCGCAGCACCCTGCTGACGCTCAAGCAACTGTTCGAAGACCGGCGCCTGACCACCTTGCAGGAACGCATCGGCAAGCTGTCGGCGAAGATGAGCCTGGTGATGATGGTACTGCTGTTCCCGGCGCTGCTGATCGTCCTCGCCGGTCCGGGCGGCATCGCCATTACCAAGGCCTTGGGAGGACTGGGATGAAAGCACTGATCGGCATCGGCCTGTGCGCCGCCCTGCTCGGTGGTTGCGCCGCGCTGCCGGGGCGGGACGGCCCACGGGAGTGTTCGCAGCAGCTTGGCCAGGAGCAGGAACTGCAGATGAACATGGTCCGCGACATGATCCGCGAGGGCCGCCTGCATGCGGCCCTGGCCAACCTGGAAAGCATGCCGCCGGGGTTGCTCGACGTGCGCGAGGAAAGGGCGCTGATCCTGCGCCGGATCGGCGACCCGCGGGCCAGGGCCGAGTACCAGGCCCTACTGGAAACCTGCAAGGCAGCCGAGGCGCACCACGGCCTCGGCCTGCTCGCCCTGCGCAATGGCGACAGCGCCCGGGCGGTCCTCGAGCTGCGCGAGGCGGCGCGCCTGCGGCCGACCGAGAGCCGCTTCCGCAACGACCTGGGGGTCGCCCTGCTCAAGCGCGGCGACCGTGTCGGCGCGCGCTTCGAATTCATCACTGCGCTGGAGTTGCAGCAGGGCGGCAAGCTACCGGCGACCAACCTGCTCGGCCTGCTGTACCTGCAAGGCGACCGGGAAGATGCGCAGCGCCTGATCGAGCGTTTGCAGCTGGATGCCCGGGACATCCGCGCGGCCGAGGCGCGGGCGCGCAGCTGGGGTGCCGTACCGACACCCGGCGCGGCGCCGGCAAGCGACGACCCGCTGGCGGAACTGCCGGCGGAGGCGAATATGCATACCGCGATGGCCAACGAGGCGTCCTGAGCCGGCGCCGGAGAGGTGAACCATGCACGAGCGAATCCTGTTCGGCGTCTTGCTGCTCCTGTCCGGCCCGGCCTGGGCCGCGGACACGCCGGCGGTCCGTCCCGCCGCGCCAGCGACGGCCGAACCGCAGACCGCCACCCGCGCCTGGCTGGCCATCCAGGCGAGCGGCCGGGCCGCCAGCCCGGTTCGGCAAAGCGCGACCGCCGCCGAGCGCCAGCGGGCCTACCAGCGCTACCTGAAAAGCTATGAGCACGAGATTCCCGAGTACCTGCTGGAAGATCGTGGCTTCGGCGAGAGCAAGAACTGACGGTTCCTGGCGGAGGGGCAGGGCATGAACGGATGGCCTGCAAGACAGCGCGGGGCGATCGGCATCCTGGCGGCGACCACCCTGCTGCTGGCCTTGATCTGCCTGTTGCTGGTGGTGGATACCGGGCGGCTCTACCTGGAGCAGCGCAACCTGCAGCGAGTGGCGGACGTGGCGGCGCTGGAGAGTGCCTCCCAGGGAGCCTTGTGCGGCGACCAGAGTTCTGCCCAGGCGACGTCTTTCGCCAAGGCCAGCGCGATGCTCAACGGGTTCGATGCGGACGCCGCCGGCTCCAGCCTGTCGGCGGAGGTCGGCGGCGTGCTGAGTGCCGGCGGCCTGCGCAGTTTCATAGCCAGCGCGTCGAACGCGGCTGCCGCCAACGAGGCGGTGCATGTCGAGGTGACCAAGAGCGTTCCCGGCAGCCTGGTCGCCAACCTCGGGGGACTGTTCGGCGGCGGCAATGCCAACGTCGATCTCCGCGCAGAGGCCGTGGCGCGACGCCTGCCGAACGCCACGATTTCCGCAGGTACGGGGCTGGCCAGCGTGAACAGTGGCCAATCGGCGTTGCTCAACCCCATCCTGAGCGGATTGCTGGGCACCCACATCGATCTCTCCGCGGCGGCCTACAACGGTATCGCCGACGCGAAGCTCAGTGTGCTGGACATTCTCGGCGCGGATGGAATGGGCTTGATCGGGGTCGATACCAGCCTGGGGACCATCGAACAGTTGTTGAATACCAACGTCGGCTTGCAGCAGGTACTCGCCGCCAGCGTGAACGTCCTGGCGAAGAACGGCGTAGCCTCGGTCGAGGCCCTGAGAACGCAATTGGTGGGGGTAAAGTCGGCCACGTTGAAACTGGGAGACTTGCTGGGGCTGAGCGCCGGCGAGGTGAACAGCATGTCGCAGCTGGATACGGCGATCAATGCGCTGGATCTCATCATGGCGGTTGCCCAGGTCGCCAACAAGAATTCCGCGGTCGCCGTGAACCTGGGCATCCCCGGATTGGCCAATGCACGGCTCACGGTCGTAGAGCCAAAGAGGATCGTCTCCGGGCCGCCAGGGCAGGATGAGAGCGGTGCCTGGCGCACGGAGGTGCGCCAGTCCCAGGTACGACTTACGGCGGACATCGATTCCGGGTTCCTGTCCATTCTCGCCACCACGAAACTGCAACTGGCCATCGAAGGCGCGTCGG
This sequence comes from Pseudomonas sp. HMSC057H01, assembly GCF_001836405.1. Classification (NCBI taxonomy): domain Bacteria; kingdom Pseudomonadati; phylum Pseudomonadota; class Gammaproteobacteria; order Pseudomonadales; family Pseudomonadaceae; genus Pseudomonas; species Pseudomonas sp. HMSC057H01. The sequence continues at coordinate 10,911 of NZ_KV828386.1, forward strand.
GAGCCGTCTGGCTGAAAAGCATGGCCTGTACCCGCCCGGATACCGCGTTGGACTTCGGTTGGAGAAGCAGCGGAGCGACGATAAAGATCGGCAGTCCGGCCAACATCGATCAGGTCGGCTCGATTCTGGTGCTTGGCGGCTTGGTGCGATTGGATCTCAAGCTCGATACCTCGATCGCCGGCAGCTCGGGCGATACGCGATTCAACGTGAAAGCCGACGGTTCCGATCTCGTCCAGAGCCGCAGGTTGCCGGAAAGCGGCTTTCTCGCCAGTACCCTGAAAACCAGCATCAACGTCAATCCCGTGGTGCTCGGACTGTGCTTGCCTTTGCTGTGCGGCTCGACGGCGCTCACCGACCTCATCGTGAATTCCGTGGTGGCACCTCTGGTCGATGGGCTGCTGACGCCGATCCTGAATCTGGTCCTGCCCTTGCTGGGGGTACAACTTGGATACATCGACGCGGAGATTCTGAAGGTCGATGTCGGCAGGGCGGAACTGCTGATCTAGCAGGTCCGCCGGGCCATCGCGCCTGTCAGTGCACCACCGCTCCGCTGCCCTGCTGCATCGCCGCAGGCGACAGGGCCAGCGCCAGCTGTGTGCGGTTGTGCATATGCATCAGGCGCAGCACCTGGGAGACGTACAGCTTCACCGTGTTCTCGGTGATGCCCAGTTCGTAGGCGATCTGGTAGTTGGTCAGGCCCTTGCTCACCAGCCGCGCCACCGCCTGCTGGCGGGGCGACAGCTTGCCGAACAGCGGATTGCTCGGGGACACCTGGCTTTCCGCGACCGACGCCGGCGGCGCGGACGGCTGGCTGTCTTCGCTCTTGAGGGCACTCGGCTGGCTGTTGCCGTGTACCTCGTACTTGATCTTGTGGATGTCGCGGTAGATCGAGTTCAGCGATTCGGCGAGGTATTCCAGGCGCTGGTTGACGTGGCTCAGGCTCAACTGGCTGCGGACGCGCTCGTGCAGGCGGTTCTCCAGGCGTTCGAGGCCATGCAGCAGTTCCTGCGGCGCCACCGGTTTCTGGTAGTAGTCGGCGGCGCCGACCCGCATGGCCTCGATCACTTCCTGGCGGCCATCGTGACCGGTGAGGATGATCGATTCGAAGAACCTGCCGTTGCCGGCGACTTCCTTGAGGCTCTCGATCAGGCGGATACCGTTGTCCTGCCCCAGGTAGAGGTCGCAGATGACCAGGCCGATGTTCGGGTCGGCCTGGAAGCTGGCGATCGCCGACTCCCGGTGGGTGCTGGTTACGCAACGGTAGCCACTGTTTTCCAGCAGTTCGCGGAGTTCCGAGGTCACCTGGGGTTCATCATCGATGATCAAGACGCTGAAATGCCGCGAGGCCGGTTTGTCCATGGTCATACGCTCCATTTGCTTATTTTGTTTTTAACAGGGGACGTGCATTGGAATGCAGCCATACCGAATGGTATTAGCCATAAGCATATAGTCGCTAAGTGAGGTCTTCCGCAAGTTTACTCAGATAATTTTACTGATAATCAGATGTGCCAAAAGGCCGGCGCTCATGGCGAATATAAAAGGGAATGACTTGTTTTTTGACGGTGCCCTTCGAAGGCGAACTTCTTCATTCATTGCGGACTTTTCTACCGAACGTTTGAATAACTTTACGAGGATGAATAGCGCGATGCACAGCAGGCAGCCGAAGGCCAGGCTATAGAGCACCGTAAGTGGGTCGCTGGCCAGCCCCAGTGCGGCCAGGTACTTGACGTCGGCAGCGCCGAGCCTGCCGAGAAGGTAGCCGGGAAGGCTGAGGCAGACGCCTATAAAAAGTGCGGTCATTGCCATATTAACCGTAGCACCGGTCAGGCTTGACTCTTTCACATATAAATAAACAAAGGAAATAAGAAATCCGCCCAGGATAAGCCAGTTGGAGACGCGCAAACGTTTGATGTCCTGATATCCGCAAACGCTTGCCCACAAGGCCAGTGCTAATTGCTCCATCCTGTTCTTCAGCCTTTTTTCGACATCTGGATTAATACCTTTTCAGTAACGTTGGCGGAGCGAATGACGACTAGTATTAAGGATGCGGATCGGGGATGTCAGCTCATGCTCGGAAAAGCTTCCCGGCGACGCCAGCACGGCGCCGTCGCCATCGAATTCACAGCGATCTTCCTGCTGTTTTTCGCGCTGGTCTACGGTCTGATCAGCTACAGCATTCCTTTGCTCATGTTGCAGTCGTTCAACGATGCCGCTGCCGTGGGGGCCCGTGCGGCGATCGCTGTCGATCCCTCCGATGCGGGCTACGAGAGCCTCGCCGAAGCCCGTGCCAGGGACGAGTTGCTCGCGCGCCTGGACTGGATGCCGGCGGCCTGGCGGGCGAACCTCCAGCCCTGTGCCGGCAATGGCCAGTACGCCGACTACGTCAGCGCCACGTCGCGGATCGAGGTCTGCGTGCAGTACCCGTACGGCGATCCGGGCAAGGCGATCATCCCCGTGCTGAGCTTCCCCGGCATCGGCGCGATTCCCAACCTGCCGCAGACGCTGAAGGCGAGTGCCAACCTGTTGCTGTGAGGTGGTCGCATGTTCGAATTTTCCCGCTCGTCGTCCGCCGAGGCCGAGAGGCCGGAACCCTTTTCGCAGGAAGGCCCCGCCCTCTGGAGCGCTTCGCTGAGGAGTTGGGACCTGTGTTTCGAGATGGACGAACAGGACCGCGTGATCCGGGTCGGCGGGCGGCAGGCGTATCGTCTGCAGTGCGCCCATGGGCTTGGCGAACAGCCGCGGCCTTTCGCCGAGTATCTGGAGCGGCGCGCCCCCGGTGCGCCGACGCTGGCCGGCCTGCGCCGGGGCGAGCGTCTCGACCTGACGCTGCGCAGCGATGCCGCCGCGCCATTGACCTGTCGTTTCCAGCCCATGCAGCCGCTCGACGGCCTGGGACGCTCGCTGCTGCTGGGCATGGACATCTCCGACCTCAACTGGCAGTCCGACAGCCAGCAGCACCAGTTGCAGAGCCTGAGCCTGGGCAAGCTGATCCTTTCGCGTCTGCGCCATGTCTCCCACGGACACCTGGCGGAGGCGGTCCAGGAGATTCTCGAATCGCTCTCCGGCGCGTTCCAGATGCAGGCTATCGCCCTGCTGCTGGGCGACGGCAAGGGTTTCTGCACGGTCTTCGCCAGTCATGTGCGGCCTGGCAGCGACAGTTTGCTGCGACCGACCCTGCAACTCGCCGACGACGACCTGCGCGAAGGGGCGGGCGCGCGCTTGCTACGCCGTGGCGAAGGCGCCTCGACGCTGCTCCGGCAGATCGGCGAGGACGCGCTCTACCTGGTGCCGGCGGCGATGCGCGGTGGCCGCCTGGGGGCATTGCTGGTGCGGCCGATGTCGCTGGAGCAGCTCGCCCAGGGGCCCGCGCCGCAGGACTGGCAATACCTCGCGGAACTGCTGGCGAACCAGGTGGCGGACCGCTGCGAACTCCACGAGCAGCACGACAGTTCGCGCAAGCTGGGGCTGTTGCAGGAGATGATCGGCGGCGGCTGGTGGCGTTACTGGGCGGAGCAGGAACTCTTCGAACTGGCGCCGGCCTTGCACGACAGCCTGGGGTTGACCGGCGAGTATCGTCGGGTGCCGCTGGAACACCTGCAGGGCCTGCTGCAACCGGCGGACGCCGACGAACTCGGCCTGCGCCTGCGTGCCAGCCTGCGCAGCGGCCAGGCGCTGGCCCAGGACCTTTGCCTGCGTCAGCCGGATAGCTGCGGCGAGCGCCGCTGGCTGCGCATCGAGGGCCGACCGCTGGGGCGCGGCAGCGCGCTGGGGCTGTCCGGCGTGCTGCTCGACATCAGCGAAGGCCGGCGCCAGGAGGAACGGGCACAGGCGGCCCACGCGCGGCTGCGCAGCCTGATCGACAGCGCGCCGGTGGTGATCTACGTCCAGCGGGTCGAGCAGGGACACCTGGTGCCGGAGTTCTACAGCGAAAGCGCGAGCAACCTGCTCGGCCTCGACTTGCAGGGACAGAGTTGGCAGGCGCTCGCCGAACGGGTGCATCCGGATGATCTGGAGGCCTTTTTCGCCCGTGGCCGCGAGTTGCTTCGCGAGGGCCGGGTGAAGACCCGCTATCGCCTCGCCGATGGCCAGGGCAACTGGCACTGGCTCTACGACGAAGCCAAGCTGCTGCGCGATGCCCAGGGCCTGCCCAGCGAAGCGGTGGGCCTGTGGCTGGACGTGACCGAGCAGCACCTGGCGGCACAGCGTATCGCCGAGAGCGAGGAACGCTACCGGGTCCTGGTGGAGGATTCGCCGGCGCTGATCTGTCGCTATACCGCCGACCTGGTGCTGACCTACGTGAACCGGACCTTCGCCGATAGCCTCGCGACCAGCCCGGAGCGCCTGGTCGGTCGCCGGCTCGACGAGTGGCTGGCGGCGGAAGACGCCAGCGCCTTGCGCGCGCGTCTGCTGGGCTCGCCGCGGGAGGGCGCCAGCGAGGTGCCGGAGCTGCGCTTCAACCTGCCGGGGCAACGTTTTCTCTGGCTGGTGTGGGCCGAGCGGCCGTTGTTCGACGCCCGTGGCGAATTGTGCGAGGTACAGGCGGTGGGGCGCGACAACACGCCGGTGCGCCGGGCCCAGCAGCAACTGGCGCAAGGCGCCAAGATGGCCAGCCTGGGGGAGATGGTCAGCGGCCTCGCCCACGAGGTGAAGCAGCCGCTGCACGTGCTGCGCATGACCCTGTTCAACATGCGCCAGCGGATGAACAGCGTCGGCCTCGACGGCGACTACCTGGGCGAGAAACTGGAGCGCATGGATGCCCAGGTCCTGCGCGTCGACCGCCTGGTCAGTCACCTCGGCGTGTTCAGCCGCAAGTCGGCGCTGGAGGCGCTGCCGTTCGACCCCTATGCCGCCTTCGAAGGCGCCCTGGGCCTGCTCGGCGAGGGGCTGCGTCAGCACGCCATCGAGGTAGAGTGCCCGGCGCCGACGCAGCGGATGGTGGTGCGAGGGCAGGCGGACCAGTTGGAGCAGGTGATCATCAACCTGCTCGCCAACGCCCGCGATGCCCTGCTCGGCAATCCCGGCCTGGCCAGCCGGCGCGTTCGCCTGGAGCAGGTGGCCTGCCGCGAACCGGGCTGGGTCGAATTGCACGTGCACGACAACGGCGGCGGGATAGAACCGCTCCTGCTGGAGCGGATATTCGAACCCTTCTTCACCACCAAGGCGGAGGGCAAGGGTACCGGCCTGGGTCTCTCGGTCAGCCACGATCTGGTGCGCAACATGGGCGGTAGCCTGACGGCGGCCAACCAGGGGGAGGGTGCGTTGTTCGTGGTTCGCTTGCCGCTGGCGGCGCCCGCCGAGGCGGGCGGATGACGTCGGTGGGAGCGCGGCAAAAAAACGCCTGCGGACAAGCAGGCGTTTTTTCAACCGGCGAGGCGGCTCAGATGAATTGCGAGGCCAGCCAGAACAGGCCGGCGGACAGCGCCATCGAAGTCGGCAGGGTGAGTACCCAGGCCATCAGGATGTTGCGCACGGTGCCGCCGTGCAGGCCGCTCTTGTTCGCCACCATGGTCCCGGCCACGCCGGAGGACAGCACGTGGGTGGTGGACACCGGCAGGCTGTAGATGTTGGCCATGCCGATGGCGGCGGCGGCGGTGATCTGCGCGCTCATGCCCTGGGCGTAGGTCATGCCCTGCTTGCCGATCTTCTCGCCGACGGTGAGCACTACGCGCTTCCAGCCGACCATGGTGCCGATGCCGAGAGCCAGGGCCACCGCGATGATGACCCAGAACGGCGCGTATTCGGTGGTCGCGGTCAGGTCCTTGCGTAGCTTCTCCAGGTCGGCCTTCTCCCGCGCCGGCAGGTCGGACAGCTTGCCGACCTTCTTCGCGGTGTCGTCCAGGCACAGCAGGTAGCGACGCACCTGCACGCGCTCGTCGGCGTCCAGGTCGTTGTAGCTGGGCACGCCGCGCAGGTCGCGGAGCAGCGCGTTGATGGTCGGCTCGGTCTGTTTCGGATCGCAGCGGTAGAACTGCGGCATCTCGCTGCCATTGCTCTTGCCCAGGGCCAGCATGTCGCCGAGGGTATCGGTATGGCGCTGGTAGAACTGACTGAGGTGCAGGGCGGCGTCGCGGGTGCGCTCGATCTGGTAGGTGGTGCTGTTCAGGTCGAGGACGAACTTGGCCGGGACGATGCCGATCAGTACCAGCATGATCAGGCCGATACCCTTCTGGCCGTCGTTGGAGCCATGGACGAAGCTCACCGCCATGGCGGAAAGCACCAGCACCAGGCGGTTCCAGAACGGCGGGTGCTTCTTCTCGTCGAGTTCGCGACGGGTTTCCGGGGTCTTGTGCATCTTCGACAGCGGACGCCACCACTTCAGTCCGAGCAGGACCAGCGCGGCGACCATGAAGCCGGCCAGCGGCGAGAAGATCAGCGACAGGCCGATGTCGATCGCCTTCTGCCAGTTGATCCCTTCGGCCAGCGGCACGTCGGTGATCAGCGCATTGGCCAGGCCGACACCGAGGATCGAGCCGATCAGGGTGTGCGAGCTGGAGGCCGGGATGCCGAAGTACCAGGTGCCGAGGTTCCAGGCGATGGCGGCGGCGAGCAGGGAGAAGACCATCGCCAGGCCATGGCCGGTGTTCACGTTGATCAGCAGTTCCACCGGCAGCAGGTGAACGATGGCGTAGGCTACGCCGACACCGCCGAGCAGCACGCCGAGGAAGTTGAACACACCGGAGAGCATCACCGCCCGGTAGGGGGACATCGCTTTGGTGTAGATGACGGTGGCCACCGCGTTGGCAGTGTCGTGGAAGCCGTTGATGAACTCGAAGGTGAGGACGAAGGCCAGGGCCAGCACCAGGCTGATACCCACCCAGGCATCGAGCCCGCTGAAAAGATCGAACATGTGAGAAACCGGTCAGAGACGGGGCGGCGATTATGCCAGATGCGTTTTTATCCGTCTGGAACTCCGGAAGGTTGCCATTGTCGCGGGCAACTCCCCGTCGCATCGGGCTTTGCGGGAAAAACGAAACAGATTGAAACGCTTCGTTATCCGTCGCTCTCCTGTCGGTTGGAGGTAAATGGAATGGGGTTCGCTGCTTCCTGCCCGGCCTTGAGACGCTCTTCTTCGATCTTCTGCAGTTCTCTGTCGAACGCCTGCTCCTGAACGGTTGGGCGTTTGCGCCAGGGCTTGCGGTCGGGTTCCGGCTGGGCGGCATAAAGCGTCACTTCGCCGCCGTACACGTCCTTGTAACGCTGTTCCTCGCGCGCCAGCGCGGCACGCAATTCGTCTTTCGTCACGGGTGGTCCTGAGTCCAAAAAGAGCGGGCCCGATAGCGACCAGGCTGGGCGGAAGCGGGGTCCGGCCAGCGCCGGTTGGGAGTCTAGTCGACCGCTACCGGCTGTAAATGGGCGCGGAATTATAACGTGGGCTCCGGGCTTGTCATACGGTGTCGGCCGACGGACGGCAGGACGGAAGTTCTTCGAGCGACCCCTGGAAATGCGGCGAAGTCCCCATGGATCAAGGCCTGGCCGACGCGTCCGGGGCGTTCTCCGCCTTTCGTCGCGGCCTGCGCTAGTCGAATGCCAGCCATTGGCCATACCACTAAGGAACGATGGCGGCGCTTCCGGGGGCGGGCTACAAACCGGACTACAAGTCAAATAAAGAAGCCCCGCCGTCGCCCGTCCGACCCCAGGGTCATGACGCAACGCCCCGGAGGCCGGAGATTTACTCATGCAGCCCGCTCGTTCCCGCATCCTCTTCGTCTGCCTGTTGCAGAGCCTGGCCCTGGTTCTCCTGCTGGTCGGCGCCCGGCATGGCTGGCTGCCGCTGTACCTGGCCCTGCCGCTCGGCGTGGCGCTGCTCTGGTTGCCCTGGCTGCTTCCCGGCAACCGCACAGCGGTGGCGACCGTCGGCGAGCCCGACATCGCCCGGCTGGCTCGCGACCTGTCCCATAACACCAGCCAGAACGCATTGTCGGCCGCCGGCGTGGCGTTCTCGGTGAAGCGCCTGGCGGAGAAGCTGCAATCCCAGCTCGACGCCGCCGAACAGATCGTCGGCAGCGCCGAAGTGATGATCCACACCGAGCGCGCCACCTCCAATCTGGCGCGCCAGGCCATGGACGCCGCCACCCGGGCGCGCGCCGGCAGCGACGAGGGCCAGGTGCTGCTGGCCTCGACCATCGAGCGCATGCATCGGCTCAGCGAGCGGATGGGCGCCAGCCGCGAGGCGATCGAGGCGCTGAACCAGCGCAGCGAGGACATCCAGCGGGTCACCCTGGTGATCCAGGGCATCGCCAGCCAGACCAACCTGCTGGCCCTCAACGCGGCCATCGAGGCGGCCCGCGCCGGCGAGCACGGGCGCGGCTTCGCGGTGGTTGCCGAAGAGGTGCGCGGCCTGGCCGGACGTACCGCCGAGGCCACCGAGGAAGTCGGCCAGATGGTCGCCGAGATCCAGCGCCAGACCAGCGAGGTGGTCGAGCAGATCCGCCAGCTTTCCGAAGAGTTGGGCGAAGGGGTCGGCCAGGTCGAGCTGACCGGTCGGCAACTGGAAGGCATTGCCGAACTGGCGGCCGGGGTGGAGAGCCAGATTACCGAGATCGCCCAGGGCGCCGAGATCAACCGCAGCCAACTCGCCAGCCTGTTCGCCGCGGTCGAGCAAGTGCGCGGCGACCTCAGCGCCAGCGAGGAACAGACCCTGCGCCTCGGCGAAGCCGCCAGCCAGTTGGAGAACCAGGCCGAGGTGATCAGCGAGCGCCTCGCCGAGGTCAGCCTGGACGCCTACCACCAGTCGGTCTACGACCTCGCCCGGGAGGGCGCGGCGGCTATCGCCGCTCGCTTCGAGGAGGACGTGCGCAGCGGGCGCATCGACCTCGACGACCTGTTCGACCGCAGCTACCAGCCGTTGCCCAATACCCAGCCGACCAAGTACCGGACCCGCTTCGACAGCTACACCGACCAGGTCCTGCCGGGCATCCAGGAGCAGTTGCTGGAGCGCAACCGCAACCTGGTGTTCGCCATCGCCTGTACCCCCGAAGGCTACGTGCCCACCCACAATCGCGCCTTCGCCCATCCGCCCAGCGGCGACCCGCAGACGGACGCGTTGCGCAGCCGCAGCAAGCGCCTGTTCAACGACCGCACCGGGATTCGCTGCGGCAGCCACCAGCAGCCGCTGTTGCTACAGACCTACACCCGTGACACCGGCGAGCTGATGCACGATCTTTCGGTGCCGATCTTCATCCACGGCAAGCACTGGGGCGGCCTGCGCCTCGGCTATCGGCCGGAGGGCGCGGAGCCGGGCAAGGCGGCCGCGCCGGCGGCGCAGGGGCTGAGCCTGGCCTTGAACGGCTAGCCGGCTGCGGCGATCAGGCCGCCGGCCACGGCGCAGGCGAGCACCACTTGCCAGGGCGGCGTCTTCCAGGCGAGCAGGGCCAGCAGGGCGAAGAGCAGCAGGGCGAAGTCGGCCGGGCGCAGGATGCCTTCGGTCCAGAGCGGCTGGTACAGCGCCGCCAGCAGTAGGCCGACCACCGCCGCGTTGACCCCGGCCAGCGTTGCCCGTACCCGGCGTTCGTGGCGCAGGCGTTCCCAGAATGGCAAGGCACCGGCGACCAGCAGGAACGACGGCAGGAAGATCGCCAGCAGGCACAGCAGCGCGCCGCTCCAGCCGTTCGGCGCCGGGCCCGAGGCTGCGCCGAGGAACGCGGCGAAGGTGAAGAGCGGGCCCGGTACCGCCTGGGCGGCCGCGTAGCCGGCGAGGAAGGTATCGCCGTCGACCCAGCCGTTGGGCACCACTTCCGCCTGTAGCAGCGGCAGCACCACATGGCCGCCGCCGAACACCAGCGAGCCGGCCCGGTAGAACGCATCGAGCAGGCGCAGCCAGTGTTCCGGCCAGAGGCGCGCGGCCAGCGGCAGGCAGACCAGCAGCACGGCGAACAGGGCGAGGAGCAGCAGCGCGCCGCGGTAGCCAATGGCGATCGGCAGCCGCTCGTGGCCTTCCCCGGCTTCCGTTTTCAACAGGGCGAGGCCGGCCAGGCCGGCACCGGCGATCACCGCGACCTGGGCCCAGGCCGTGGGCCAGGCCAGCACGCTCGCGCAGGACAGCGCCATCAGCGCCAGGCGCGGGCGATCCGGACACAGGCTGCGGCCCATGCCCCAGATCGCCTGGGCCACCACCGCCACCGCCGCGATCTTCAGGCCATGCAGCACGCCCTCGGGCAACAGCGTGCCCCAGCGTCCCAGACCGAGAGCGAAGAGTACCAGCAGCAGCGCCGAGGGCAGGGTGAAACCGAGCCAGGCGGCGAGGGCGCCGGGGTAGCCGGCGCGGGCCAGGCCGAGGGCCATGCCGACCTGGCTGCTGGCGGGGCCGGGGAGGAACTGGCAGAGGGCGACCAGGTCGGCGTAGCTGCTTTCGCTCAGCCAGCCGCGGCGGCGGACGAACTCGTCGCGGAAATAGCCGAGGTGGGCGATGGGCCCGCCGAAGGCGCTGCAGCCCAGCTTGAGGAAGGCGAGGAACACCGCGAGGGCAGTGTCGGGATGGCGGCTGGCGGTTGGCATGCGAACTCCGGATGGCGGCTGCTGCGAGCATAGCCGCATCGCATGCACGGCGGGTTACAGCATCGGCATGTCCTGGGCGCGGCTGGCCAGGCGGTATTGTTCCGGCGTGGTGCCGGCCAGCCGGCGGAACATCGAGATGAACGCCGAGGGGCTGCTGTAGCCGAGGTCGAAGGCGATCTGCTGGATCCCCCTGCCGGCTTCCAGCGCCTCGATGGCCGCGAGGAAGCGCAGGCGTTGGCGCCATTCGCCGAAGGTCATGCCCAGTTCGCGCTGGCAGTGTCGGGCCAGGGTTCGCTCGGTGCTGTGCACCTGCTGCGCCCATTGCGCCAGCGAGCGGTTGTCGCCCGGCTCGGCCTGCAGTGCGTCGAGCACCTCGCGCAGCGCCGGGGTACGGCTGTAGGGCAGGTAGTCGTCGTGGGGCTGGGCGCATTCCAACTGGTCCATGACGACCCGGGCCAGGCGCAGGTCCTGCGCCGAGGTCGGCAGGTTGACCCCGCGCTCGGCGAAGTCCGAGAGGATTGCCTTGAGGATCGCGCTGATCGCCAGGGTGCAGGGTGTCGCCGGCAGGCGTCGTGACAGTTCGGCGGAGAGGTACAGCGAGCGGTAGACGATGGCCTGGCTGTTGTAGCAGCTGTGCACCCGCTCCGGTGGTATCCATACCGCGTATTGCGGAGGCGAGAGGAAGCGCTGGCCGTCGATCTCCAGCTGCATCACGCCATGGGCTGCATAGTTGAGCTGGCCCCAGGCGTGGGTGTGCGGCGGCGAATGGGTGTCGGCGCCGAACTCGTCATAGCGGAAATAGACGTCGAAAGACTGCCCCTGGAGATCGGGAAGGCGCAGCAGGGTGGTGGTCGACATGTCCGAACCTACGGGTGGTTTGTCTGGAATTCATTATACGTCTGTATTCGGACTGGCTCAGAATGGCCGCGTATTCCTTTTTCATAGTGCGGAACCCCCATGCAATACCTGTTTCCCCTGCTGGCCGTGTTCATCTGGGCCGGCAACACCGTCGTCAACAAGCTCGCCGTGGGGATCATCCAGCCCGCCGAGATCGGTTTCTTCCGCTGGCTGCTGGTCGGCCTGGCGCTGACGCCCTTCATGCTCGGCCCGGTGCTGCGCAACCGCCGCTACATCCTCGCCAACCTCGGCAAGTTCGTGGTCCTCGGCCTGCTCGGCATGGCCGTCTACCAGAGCCTGGCCTACTACGCGGCGGCGCTGACCAGCGCCACCAACATGGGCATCATCCTGTCGCTGATGCCCCTGATGTCGCTGGGCCTGGCCAGCAGCATCCTGGCCCACCGGCTGAACGCCGGGGCGCTGCTCGGCGCGCTGGTGTCGCTGGCCGGCGTGGTGCTGGTGATTTCCCAGGGCCATCTCGGCGCTTTGCTGGAGCATGGAGTGAACCTCGGCGACGCGATGATGATCGTCGCCACCCTGGCCTATGCGGTGTACAGCGTGCTGCTGAAGAAATGGAGCCTGAAGCTGCCGGCCATGCAACTGCTCTACCTGCAGGTGCTGGTGGCGATCCTCGCCCTGCTGCCGCTGTACCTGCTGTCGCCGCGCACCGGCCTGAACGCCGCCAACCTGCCGCTGGTGCTGTACGCCGCGCTGTTCGCCTCGATCGTCGCCGCGCTGGCCTGGATGCACGGTGTCGCCCGTCTCGGGCCGAGCCGGATGGCGCTGTTCTTCAACCTGCTGCCGATCATCACCGCCTGCATCGCCACCCTGGTGCTCGGCGAGCGCCTGACCGTCCATCACCTGGTCGGCGGCGCGCTGACCCTGGCCGGGGTCCTGCTGGCCGAGTTCTGGCAGCGCCGCCCGGCCCGCCTGCGCTCGGCAACCTGCTGATTTCCCGGCAACTTCCTCGCGATTACGGCGCACGGAGGCGCCGCCACTGGCTATCATAGGCAGCGCTCCCCGCGTGGGAGCCGAGCCGTGCCAGCCTGGAAGAGGAAGAATCGTGGTCGAAGTGTTTTCCGTGCAGGATGGGCTGGACGCCGAGCGCGCCCTGCTCGACGAGGTGTGTGGCGGTGCCCGCGAGCATGGCCTGTTGCTCTGGCAGCCGTGCGATCGGGCGCTGGTCATGCCGCGCCGGATGGAGCGCCTGGAAGGGTTCGCGCCGGCCAGCGCAGCGGTCGCCGAACGCGGCTGGCCGGTGCTGCTGCGCGATACCGGCGGCGAGCCGGTGCCGCAATCGCCGGGCGTGCTGAACATCGCCCTGTCCTATGCGCTGGGGCCCGGCGACAACGAGCAGACCCGTATCGAAACCGCCTACCTGCGGCTGTGCCAGCCGATCTGCGACTGGCTCCGCGAGCGCGGCCTGGACGCCGGCGTGGGCGCCGTGGCCGGTTCCTTCTGCGACGGCCGCTACAATGTCACCCTGGATGGGCGCAAGCTCGCCGGGACCGCACAACGCTGGCGGCGCAACGGCGCCGGCCGGCCGGTGGTGCTGGCGCACGCGGCGCTGCTGGTCGGCGCCGAGCGCGAGGAGATGGTCGAGGTGGTCAACACCTTCACCCGCCGTTGCGCCAGTGCCCCGGATTGCCAGGCGGACAGCCATCTCGGCCTGAGCGAGCGCTGGAGCGATTTCCGCATGGCCGACAGCCTCGAACTGGAACGACGCTTCGTCGCCGCCCGATCCTGACCTCTTTCGCCAGAGCCTTGCGCCAGGAATAGCCGTACCGATGCCAGAACCCTTGGGAACCACCGCCCTCACGCCCGGATTCATGATCGTCCACGGCAATCGCCTGGACGACCTGCGCGACCTCGCCGTTTCCTGGATGCGCCGCTATCCGCTGGCGCCGCTGGAAAGCGAGCGGGTCCTGGTGCACAGCAACGGCATCGCCCAATGGTTGAAGCTGGCATTGGCCGAAGATCCCCGCGAGGACGGTGGCGGCGGTGGCGGCATCGCCGCGGCGCTGGAGGTGCAGTTGCCGGCGCAGTTCCTCTGGCAGGCCTATCGCGCGGTGCTGGGCCGCGAAAGCATTCCCGAGGTTTCCGAACTGGACAAGGCGCCGCTGACCTGGCGCCTGATGCGTCTGCTTCCCGGATTGCTGGAGCGTCCCGAGTTCCGCACCCTGCAACGTTTCCTCGCCGACGATGCCGACCTGCGCAAGCGTCATCAACTGGCCGAGCGCCTGGCCGACCTGTTCGACCAGTACCAGGTCTATCGCGGCGACTGGCTCGACGACTGGAGCCAGGGCCGCGACCAGTTGCGCACGGCGAACGGGCAGGCGCGCCCGCTCGGTGCCGACGAGCGCTGGCAGGCCGAATTGTGGCGCGCGCTGCTCGCCGACGTCGGTGCCGATAGCCTGGCCCGCAGCCGCTCCGGCGTGCACCGGCGCTTCATCGAGGCGCTGCGCTTCGCCAGCGCGGCGCCGCGCGCGTTGCCGCGACGAGTAGTGGTGTTCGGGATTTCCTCGATGCCGGCGCAGACCCTCGAGGCGCTGGCCGCCCTGGCCAGGTTCAGCCAGGTGCTGCTCTGCGTGCACAACCCCTGTCGCCACCACTGGGCCGACATCGTCGCCGACAAGGACCTGTTGCGCCACGAGTACCGCCGCCAGCAGCGCCGCGCCGGCGTCCCCGCCGACCTCGACGAGGACCGCCAGCACCAGCATGCCCAGCCGTTGCTGGCGGCCTGGGGCAAGCAGGGCCGCGACTACATCAACCTGCTCGACAGCTACGACGACCCGGACAGCTATCGGAACCTGTTCGGCGAGGTCAACGGCGGGCGCATCGACCTGTTCAGCGAGGAGGCCCCGCACGGGCTGCTCGGCCAGTTGCAGGACGATATCCTCGAACTGCGCCCGTTGGCGGAAACCCGCGAGCACTGGCCGCCGGTGGCGCCGCGGAGCGACGCCTCGATCCGCTTCCATGTGGCCCACAGCGCGCAGCGCGAAGTGGAGATCCTCCACGACCAGTTGCTCGCCCGCTTCAACGCCGATCCGAGCCTGAAGCCGCGCGACGTGATCGTCATGGTCCCCGACATCAACGCCTACGCGCCGCACATCGAGGCGGTGTTCGGCCAGGTGCCGCGCGACGACCAGCGCTTCATTCCCTATACCCTGGCCGACCAGGGACAGCGCGGTCGCGAGCCGCTGCTGATCGCCCTGGAGCACCTGCTGAAACTGCCCGACAGCCGTTTCGCCGTGAGCGAGATCCTCGACCTGCTGGACGTCCCGGCATTGCGCCGGCGTTTCGGCGTCGACGAGGCCGACCTGGCGACCCTGCACCGCTGGATCGAAGGCGCCGGCGTGCGCTGGGGGCTGGATGCCGCGCAGCGCGAGCGTCTCGGCCTGCCAGCGGGGCTGGAGGGCAACAGTTGGCGCTTCGGTCTGCGGCGCATGCTGCTCGGCTACGCGGTCGGCGAAGGTGCGGCCCTGCAAGGCATCCAGCCCTACGATGAGGTCGGTGGCCTGGACGCCGCCCTCGCAGGCCCGCTGGCTGTGCTGCTGGAGCGCCTCGAGGTGGCCTACGCCGAGCTGGCCGAACCGGCCACCCCGGCGCAGTGGGGCGAGCGCCTGCAGGCCCTGCTCACGGTGTTCTTCGAGGCCCACGACGAGCGCGACGAACTGCTTCTCACCCAGCTTCTGCAATTGCTCGAACGCTGGCAGGAACACTGCGCCTGTGCGGCCTTCGCCGAGCCGCTGCCGATCAGCGTGATACGCGAGGCCTGGCTCGGCGGCCTGGACCAGGGCGGCTTGAACCAGCGCTTCCTGGCTGGCGCGGTGAGTTTCTGCACGCTGATGCCGATGCGCGCGATCCCGTTCCGGCTGGTCTGCCTGCTTGGCATGAACGATGGCGACTACCCCCGCCAGCAGTCGCCGCTGGATTTCGACCTGATGCGCAACGACTACCGCCCCGGCGACCGCTCGCGGCGCGAGGACGACCGCTACCTGCTGCTCGAGGCGCTGCTCTCGGCGCGCGAGCAACTCTACGTGAGCTGGGTGGGGCGGAGTATCCGCGACAATGGCGAGCGGCCGCCCTCGGTGCTGATCGGCCAGTTGCGCGATCACCTGGCGGCCGGCTGGCGCCTGGATCCGGACGGCGACGGCGAGGCGCTGCTGCGTGCCCTGACCCAGGAGCATCCGCTGCAGCCGTTCAGCCGCCGGTATTTTCACGATGCGCCGGAGCAGGGCGTCGATGGCCTGTTCACCTACGCCCGCGAGTGGCGCGAGGTCCATCGCGAGGACGAGATCGGCGCTCCCGACGCCGAAGCGCCCCTGCCGCCGCTGGAACTGGAGGGCGCGCTGGGGCTGCGAGCGCTGGCGGAGTTCCTCGCCAACCCGGTGAATGCGTTCTTCCAGCAGCGGCTCAAGGTGCGTTTCGACGACGAGCAATTGACCGGCAACGACGAAGAGCCTTTCGAACTGGACGCGCTGGACAACTGGAAGCTGCAATTCGAGCTGACCGAACGCATGAAGCGCTGGGTCGAGCGGGACTGGGATGCCGAGGGCCTGCCGGCGCAGTTGCAGGCCCAGGTCGAGCGACTGCGGCGACAGGGTCGCCTGCCGCTGGCGGCGTTCGGCGAGTTCTCCGCGCGCCATTTGCTGCAACCGCTGCCCGACCTGCTCTGGCGCTACCGCCAGGAAATCGAGCGCTGGCCGGAGGCGGTCGAGCAGCAGCAGGAGTTGCGCCATCGCCATTCGTCCGGGCTGGAGCTGGAGGACTGGCTCGGCGGCTTGCGTCGCGACGCTTCCGGGCGCCTGGCGCGCCTGCAGTTGCTCAGCGGCAAGCTCCATGAAGGGCGCGGCTTCAAGTGGCACAGCCTGGTGCGCCACTGGTTGCAGCACCTCGCCCTGCAACGTCTCGGCCAGCCGGTGAGCAGCGTGCTGGTGAGCCAGACCGGCACCCTGGAGATTCCGCCGCTGCCGAGCGAGCGCGCCGGCGAGTACCTCGACCAGTTGATCGACGCCTGGCGCCAGGGCATGCGCCAGCCGTTGCCGGTGGCCTGCCGGACCGCTTTCGCCTGGCTCGCCAGTGGTGGCGCCGCAGAGCCCGAGAAAGCCATGCGCGAGGCGCGCAAGCGCTACGAGGGAGGGTTCGGCATGGGGGGCGAGGTGGACGCCTCGCCGGCGCTGGCTCGGGTCTATCCGGACTTCGACCGGCTGCTCGCCAGCGGTGAGTTCGCGCACTGGGCCGAGCAGCTCTACGCGCCGCTGCTGGCTGCCCTGGGGCGTGGCGCGGAGGAGCAGGCATGAGCCAGCAGCAGATGCCCGTGGCCCTCGATCCGCTGGATTTCCCGTTGCACGGCAGCCGCCTGATCGAGGCCAGCGCCGGTACCGGCAAGACGTTCACCATCGCCCTGCTATACGTACGCCTGGTCCTCGACCATGGCGGCGAGAGCGCTTTCGGCCGGCCGCTGAGCCCGCCGGAAATCCTCGTGGTGACCTTCACCGATGCGGCGACCCAGGAACTCCGCGAGCGTATCCGCAGCCGCCTGGGCGAAGCGGCGCGTTGTTTCGCCGAGCCGCAGGAGCGCCACGACGGCCTGCTGGTCGCGTTGCGCCAGCAGTATCCCACCGAGCGCTGGCCGGGCTGCGCGCGCCTGCTGCGCCTGGCCGCGGAGTGGATGGACGAGGCCGCGGTATCGACCATCCACAGTTGGTGCTACCGGATGCTGCGCGAGCACGCCTTCGACAGCGGCAGCCTGTTCACCCAGAACCTGGAAACCGACCAGAGCGAATTGCTCGCCGAAGTGGTGCGGGACTACTGGCGGCGCAACTTCTACGGCCTGACGGCTCCGGCGGCGCAAGCCGTGGCCAGTTGCTACAGTGGGCCGGAGGCGCTGGGCAAGGCCTTGCAGCCGCTGCTGGCGCGGCAGGACGCCGACTTCCGCTACGCCGACCAGGCGCTGAGTGCGCCCGAGTCACTGGCAGCCTTGCTGGAGCAGGGCGGCGACTGGTATCGCCAGCTCGACCAACTGGACGCGCAGGCCCGCGCCGCCTGGCGCGCAGCGCGCGTCGAACTGGAAGCGCTGCTGCGCGACCTGCGTCCCTACCTGAACGGCAACAGCTATCGCGGCAAGGACAGCGACGAGACCTTCGACGCCTGGCTGCAAGCGTTGGCGGACTGGAGCGAGGGCGGCGAGCAGCCGGCCAACCTGGGCAAGTTCGGCCAGACCCGGATCAAGCTCACCGCCAAGCGCGTGGCGCCCGAGCATGCCGCGCTAAGGGCCATCGACGCCTGGGCCGCGCATCAGGAAGAGCGTCCCGATCTCGCTCCCCACCTGTTGTTGCACGCGCTGGGCGAAGTCGGGCGCGAACTGGAGGTCGAGAAGCAGCGGCGTGCCGAGATCGGCTTCGACGACCTGCTCAGCCGCCTCGACCGCGCCTTGCAGGGGCCTGGTGGCGAGCGCCTGGCGCAATTGATCCGCGAGCAGTTCCCGGTGGCGCTGATCGACGAGTTCCAGGATACCGACCCGGTGCAGTACCGGATCTTCGAGCGTATCTACCGGATCGCCGCCGATCCCGGCGAGCCCCAGGCGCGGGAGACCGGCCTGTTCATGATCGGCGACCCCAAGCAGGCGATCTACGCCTTCCGCGGTGCCGACATCCATACCTACCTGCGCGCCCGCGAGGCCACTCGCGGGCGGCATTACACCCTCGGCAAGAACTTCCGCTCGACCGCCGCCATGGTGGCGGCCGCCAACCGCTGCTTCGCCTTCGCCGAAGAGCATCCGCGCGGCGCCTTCCGTTTCGCCCGCGAGGGGCTGGAAAACCCGGTGCCGTTCCATGCGGTGGACGCCCAGGGGCGCGCCGAACGTTTGTTGATCGACGGTGCCGAGGCGCCGGCGATGACGTTCTGGAACCTTGACGCCGAAGCCGGCGTGCTCGGCTCCGCGGCGTATCGCCAGGAAATGGCCGAGCGCAGCGCCAGCGCCATCCGCCGCTGGCTGAGCCTGGCCGACCTGGGCCGCGCCGGCTTCGCCGACGAGCAGGGCGGCTGGCGGGCGTTGCGCCCGGCGGATATCGCCATCCTCGTCCGCGGTCGCGCCGAGGCCGAGGCGATCCGTAGCGCGTTGGCGGCGCGGCGTCTGGCCAGCGTCTACCTGTCCGACCGCGACTCGGTGTTCGACAGCCAGGAGGCCGCCGACCTGCTGCACTGGCTGCGCGCCTGCGCCGATCCCGGTGCCGATGCGCTGCTGCGGGTCGCCCTGGCTACCCGCAGCCTGCACCTGGACTGGGCGACCCTGGAACGATTGAACCAGGACGAACTGTTCTGGGAACGGATGGTCCTGCGCTTCCGCGACTATCGCCGGTCCTGGCAGGCCCAGGGCGTATTGCCGATGCTGCGGCGCCTGCTCGCCGACTTCGAACTGCCGGCGCGCCTGCTGCGGTATGCCGATGGCGAGCGCAGCCTGACCAACCTGCTGCACCTGGCCGAGTGGCTGCAGCGCGCGGCGGTGGAGCTGGACGGCGAGCACGCGCTGATCCGCCATCTGGCCGAGCAGGTGCAGAGTCCGGGGAGCGAAGAGATCCTCCGCCTGGAAAGCGACGCCGACCTGATCAAGGTGGTGACCATCCACAAGTCCAAGGGGCTGGAATACCCCTTGGTGCTGCTGCCCTTCATCTGCAGCTGGAGGGAGCTGGACGGCAACAGCGGCGCGCCGGTGAGTTTCCACGAGGATGGCGCTGCAGGGCGGGTCATCGAGCTGGCGCGGCGCAAGGAGCAGGCTGCGCGGGCCTACGAGCAGGCCAACGACGAGCGCCTCGGCGAAGACATGCGCCTGCTCTACGTGGCCCTGACCCGCGCCCGCCATTCGGTGTGGCTGGGCATCGCGCCGCTGGTGGCGAGCAACAGCAAGTCGCCGGAGTTGCACAAGGGGGCCCTGGGCTACCTGCTTGCCGGCGGCGCGACCATCGGTAGCGATGGCCTCGGCCAATGCCTCGCCGCGCTGCGCGGCGAGTGCCGGGAGATCGTCGTCGAGCCGGCCCCCGAGGCGGACGCCGAACGCTATGTCGCAGGGCGCGGCCGGGGTCTTGGGCAGGCCCGCGAAACCCGCCGCAGCAGCCGCGAGAAGTGGTGGGTCGCCAGCTATTCCGGCCTGCAATTGCAGGCCTCCGCCGGGCTGGACGATGACGAGGCGTTGGAGAGCGACGAATCGCAGGAGCCGATCAGCGCCGAGGAAGCCACCTTCCACGAAGAAGGCCGTTCCGCCGAACAGCCGCCGGTCGCGCACGCCAGCGAGATGCGCGACGACCTGCATCGCTTCCCGCGCGGACCGGCTCCCGGCACCTTCCTTCACGGGCTGCTCGAATGGGCCGGCCGCGAAGGCTTCGATGTGGCGCGCGCCGATGCCCAGCGGCGCCGCGAACTGGTCGCGCGACGCTGCGACCTGCGGGGCTGGAAGGACTGGGCCGAACCGCTCGACCTGTGGCTGGAACAGTATCTCGCCGAACCGCTGCGCTGGCCCGGTGGCGAAACCAGCCTGGCCGGGCTGGTCGCCTACCAGGTGGAAATGGAGTTCTGGTTCGCCACCCACCAGGTCCAGGCCGAGGCGATCGACGCCCTGGTCCGGCGCCATACCCTCGGCGGCGCGGCGCGTCCGGCGCTGGCGCCGACCCTGCTGAACGGCATGTTCAAGGGCTTCGTCGACCTGGTCTTCGAGCACCAGGGGCGTTTCTACGTGGCCGACTACAAGTCCAACTGGCTGGGCGCCGACGACGGCGCCTACAGCCCGGAAGCGATGACCGCCGCGGTGCTGGAGAACCGTTATGACCTGCAGTACGTGTTGTACCTGCTGGCCCTGCACCGGCAGTTGAAGGCGCGCCTGCCCGACTACGACTACGACCGCCACATGGGCGGCGCCGTGTACCTGTTCCTTCGCGGCGCCCGCGCGGCGACCCAGGGCCTGCACTTCGAGCGCCCGCCGCGGGAACTGATCGAACGCCTGGACGCGCTGTTCAGCGGCCAGCCGGGAGCCGAGCGATGAATCCGACCCTCAAGCAACTGGCCGGCGAAGTCCGCGATGGCCGCGACGACCAGGTAGCGCAACCGCTGGCGGTACGCCACGACCTGCTGCGCCAGCTCGACCTGTGGGTGGCGCGCGGCTGGCTACGGGCGCTGGACCGGGCGTTCGTCGCCTTCCTCGTCGAGCTGCAGCCGCAGGCCGATCCCCGGGTGCTGCTGGCGGCGGCGCTGACCAGCCACCAACTGGGCCACGGGCACGTCTGCCTGGACCTGGAGGCGACCCTCGGTGCGCCTGACGCGGCACTGTCGCTGCCGCCGGAAGGCGACGAAGGCCGCGATGTGCTGCTGCCGTCGCAACTGCTGCGCGGCGTGCGCCTCGACGCCTGGCGCGAGGCCCTGGCGGCGTCATCGCTGGTGGAGGTGGTCGACGAGCGCCCAGGCGATCCCGAGCCGAGCGAGACGGCGACCTCGCCGCTGGTGCTTTGCGCTCAGCGTCTCTACCTGCGTCGCTATTGGCGGCACGAGCTGGAGATCGCCCTGGCCCTGCGCGAGCGCCTGGGTCGGCAGGCGCCCCTGGCCGCAGACCTGGCGCCGCGCCTGGCCGCGCTGTTCGCGCAGGCGCCGACGGAAGACGGCCAGCGCGTCACCGACTGGCAGAAGCTGGCCTGTGCCCTGGCGGCCCGCGGCTATTTCAGCCTGATCACCGGCGGTCCCGGTACCGGCAAGACCACCACCGTGGTGCGCCTGCTCGGTCTGCTCCAGGCACCGGCGGTAGCCGCCGGCCAGCCGCTGCGCATCCGCCTCGCGGCACCCACCGGCAAGGCCGCGGCGCGTCTCTCCGAGTCCATCGGCCAGCAGGTCCGGGCCCTGCCGCTGGCGGAAGACGTGTTGCAGGCGATCCCCGCCGAGGTCACTACCCTGCACCGTCTGCTCGGCAGCCGTCCGGATACCCGGCACTTCCGCCACCACCGGGACAACCCTTTGGCGCTGGACGTGCTGGTGGTGGACGAGGCCTCGATGATCGACCTGGAAATGATGGCCAGCCTGCTCGATGCGCTACCGCCGCAGGCGCGCCTGATCCTGCTCGGCGACAAGGACCAGTTGGCCTCGGTAGAGGCCGGCGCGGTGCTCGGCGATCTCTGCCGGGATGCCGAGGAGGGCTGGTACAGCGCCGAGACCCGCGCCTGGTTGCAGCGGGTCAGCGGCGAAACCTGGCAGGGCTTGCGCGAAGGTTCGGCGCAGGCGCATCCGCTGGCGCAACAGACCGTCATGCTGCGGCATTCCCGGCGCTTCGGCGCGAGCAGCGGGATCGGGCGCCTGGCGCGGCTGGTCAACCGGCAACAGGCCGGCGACGCGCGCGCGCTGCTGGACAGTCCGCCCGCCGACCTCTTCGACCTGCGCCTGCGCGGGGAGCGCGATGCAGCCTTCGCCCGGCTGTTCGTCGACGGTCATCCGCAGGCGCCGGGCACGCCGTACGGCTACCGGCACTACCTGCAACGCCTGGCCGAGGGCCGCCCGGCCGCCGGACTGGCGCTGGAGGATGGCGCCTGGGAGCGCTGGGCGCAGTCGGTACTGACGGCTTTCGACGCCTTCCGCCTGCTCTGCGCGCTGCGCCGCGGCCCATGGGGCGTGGAAGGACTGAACCAGCGGGTGGCGGCGGAACTGCTGCGCCTTGGCCTGATCGAGGCCGATCACGGCTGGTACGAGGGGCGGCCGGTACTGGTGACGCGCAACGACTACAGCCTGGGGCTGATGAACGGCGATATCGGCATCGCCCTGCGCCTGCCCGAGCGCAACGATGACGGCAGCCTGCGCTTCGCGCTGCGCGTGGCCTTCCCGCGCAACGACGGTAGCGGCGGCGTGCGCTTCGTCCTGCCGAGCCGCCTGGTCGAGGTGGACACCGTGTTCGCCATGACCGTGCACAAGTCGCAGGGCTCGGAGTTCGCCCATACCGCGCTGGTCCTGCCGGACGCGCTGAACCCGGTGCTGACCAAGGAGCTGGTGTACACCGGTATCACCCGCGCCCGCGACTGGTTCAGCCTGGTGGAAAGCCTGCCCGGGGTGTTCGAGGAAGCAGTGCGGCGCAAGGTGCGCCGGCTCAGCGGGCTGATGCTGCATCTGCGGCCGGAAAGGGAAGAGCAGCCGCCGCATGCTCCGGGTGAACAGACCGAGCTGCCGTTCTGACGTGCCGCCCGGGCGGTCGGCTCAGCCGACCACCTTCAGGCTGCTCATGCCGTTGCCCTCGCGCTGGACCCGCACCTGGACCGGGATCCGTTCGTGCATTTCCTGGACGTGGGAAATCACCGCCACCTTGCGCCCCTGGGCCTGCAGGTTGTCCAGGGCATCCATCGCCAGTTGCAGGGATTCCGGGTCGAGGCTGCCGAAGCCTTCGTCGATGAACAGCGACTCGATGCGCAGCTTGCTCGATGCCATCGAGGCCAGGCCGAGCGCCAGGGCCAGGGAAATCAGGAAGGTCTCGCCGCCGGAGAGCGAATACACCGAGCGCAGTTCGTCGCCCATCTCGGTGTCCACCACCAGTAGGCCCAGTTCGCTGCCGCCGCGCTGCAGGCGGTAGCGCCGCGCCAACTGGCGCAACTGCACGTTGCTGTGCTGCACCAGCAGGTCGAGGTTGTAGCCCTGGGCGATGCGGCGGAACTTGTCGCCGCTGGACGAACCGATCAGTTCGTTCAGGCGGCCCCATCTACGGAACTCGGCGCGGGCTCGCTCCAGCTCGGCAAGCAGCGCCTGGCTCTGCTCGCGGCGCTGGTTGTCGGCCTGCAACTGGCTGTAGGTATCCAGGTAGGCCTGTTCGCTGGTGGCCAGGCGTTCGCGCTGTTGCCGCAGGTTGTCTTCCAGCGCCTCGCGGTCGGTTTCCGGCCGCTGCCGGCGATGCTGGAGCAGTTGCGCCTGGCGCTCCGCTTCCAGCGTCTGCTGGCGGGTGATCTCCTCTTGCAGTCGCTGCAATTGCTCCCGCCATTGCGTCGCCTGTTCCTCGGAAAGGCCGAGCAGGGCGTCGAGGCGGCTGTCGTCGAGGTTGTCCTGGCGTTCGCGCCAGGCCTGCCAGTCGGCCTGCAGGCGCTGGAACTCATCCTGTTGGCGCTGCCGTTGCTGCTGCAGGTGTTCCAGGGCTTCGGCGAGTCGCAGTTGTTCCTCGCGCAGCGAATCCAGGGGCGCCTGGAGCGTCTCGACAGCGCTCTGCGCCGCTTGCGCGGCGTGCTCCAGCGATAGTTGCCAGTCCTGGGCGCAGGCGTGCTGGCCCAGGTGAGCGCCGAGGCGTCCGTTCAGCTCGGCGAGTTCCGCCTGGACCCTTTCCTCTGCCTGGCGGGCTTCGTTGCGTTGCTCGTCGCTTTGCTTCAGTTGCCAGCTTGATTCATCGCAGCGCTGCTTGAGCTCCTGCAGACGCTGTTCGACCTGCTGAAGCCGCGCCTGTTGCTGCCGGCGTTGCTCGATGGACTCGCCGAGGGCCTGGAAAGTCCGCAGCGGATCTGCCTGCCAGCGCTGCCAGTGCTCGTCGGAGAGCAATGGACGCAATTGCTGGCTGTCCTCCTCGACCTGCTGCTGCAAATGTTCGTAGCGCTGCCGTTGTTCCGTCAGCGCCTGCTGGCGCTGTTGCAGGCTCGTCTCGGCGGCCCGCAGTTCCTGCTGCAATTGCTGGGTCTGGCGCTGGCGGGCGATCAGCCGGTCGAAGTCTCGTTGGCGCTGCTGGCGCTGCCCTGCCAGGTCGTCCAGGCGTTGTGCCAGCCACTCCAACTGCGCGGACGGCTGCAGGAGTCGCAGTTCTTCCGGCAGCGTCCATTGCTCCAGTTGCCGATCGAGCGCGGCTAGGTGGCCGGTCAGTTCCTGCTGCTCCTGGCGACTCTGGTTGAGTCTTTCCCGCTGGCTGGAATAGCCCTCGCGCAGACCGACCAGGGTCTGTCGCAGCCGCTCGAGGGACTGCTCGGCGCGGACCTGCTCCTGGTCGTCGTGTTCACCGAGGGCGGCGAGCAGTTGCTCGGAATGGTGATAGGGATGCTCCTGGCTGCCGCAGACCGGGCAGGCCTCGCCGTCCACCAGGCCGGCGCGCAGTTGCTCGACGCTGGCGCTGCGGGCCAGACGTTGGCGTTGGAGCAACTCGCGGGTGACCTCCAGGGCCTGCTCCGCCGCCTTCACCTCCTCGGCGTATTGGCTGCCTTGTCGTTTCAGGTCGAGCAATGCCTGCTCCTGCTCGACCATACGCTGGTCGAGTTCGCCCAGGCGTCGAGCCAGGCCGGTGCGTTGGTCGAGGGCCTGTTGCCATTCCTTGTGGAGCGCTTGTTGTCGTTCCAGGCTATCGGTCTGCCGGCGCAATTCGTCCAGGCGTGCCGCCAGGTCGTCCGGCTCGCTGCCATGGAGGGCGGTCCATTGCGCCTGCAAGCGTTCGAGCGGTTCCCCGGCCTGGGCCAGGGATTTTTCCAGCTCGGGGAGCTGCGCCTGGCTTTCGAGCGCGCGCTGGCGACGTTGCACGAAGGCGGCGAGCTGGCCCTGGTGGGTCGCCCAGGCGTCGCCGAGCGCGGCGAGAGCCTGGCTGTCGCGCAATGCCGCCTGCAGTTGCGCCTGTTCCGCGACATGGCGCTGCTGCTCCATATCCAGTTGCCGAGCGGCGTCGCTTTGCTGGGCGTGGCGCTGGTTCGATTGCCGATGGAGTGCCTGTCGCTCGGCCAGCGTTCGCTCCAGGCGCCTGGCCTCGCTCTCCAGCTGGAAAGCCTCGCGCAACGGCGCCTGGGCCTGACGCAGATGGTCGTCGGCCTGGGCCTGGCGCTCGCGCGCCTCCTGCACGCGGGCCTGCAATCCTTGCAAGCGCTCGGCGCCCGCGGCTTGCTGCTCGGTGCGCTGCCGCTGCTGCTGCTCGGAGTGCCGGAGTTCCTGCTCGAGTTGCTTCAGGCGTTCGATCAGTCCGCGAACCGGAGCCAGGCGCTCCAGCCATTGCAGGGTTTCCCGCTCCGTCGCCAGGGCGTCCCAGGCCTGCCTGGCCTCGGCCAGTTGGCCTTGTGCGTGCTCGCAGGATTGCAGCAGCCGCTGCTCCTCGGTGAACCATTGTTGCTGGCCTTCCAGGCGCTGCAGGGCCTGTTGCTCCTGGAGACGCGCCTGGGCGTGGGATTCCAGCGCCGCCTCGAGCCCGGCCCGGGCCTGCTCGGCCAGGGGCAGGCTGCCTTCCAGGCGTTGCTCGAGTTGCTTGCGCTGCTCGTCGGCCTGGCTGGCGCGCTGGTAGGCGGCTTTGCTCAATTGGCTGTACAGGCCGGTGTCGGTGAGTTTCTCCAGCAATGCGCCGCGGTCGTTGTCGCTGGCCTTGAGGAAGGCGCTGAATTCGCTCTGGGCCAGCAGCACGGCGCGAGTGAACTGGGCGAAATTGAGGCCGAGCTTCTGCTCCAGCTGTTCGCGGAACTCGCTTTTCTTGTTCGCTGCCAGCATTTGCTGGGTCTCCAGGTCCTGGAGGCTCTGCTGGCTCTTTTGCAAGGCGCCGTCCGCCTTGTCCCGGGAGCGCCGGGTTTCCCAGCGGGCGCGATAGCGGTGGCCGTCGATGCCGACGAAATCCACTTCGGCGTAGCCGTTGGCGCAACCGCGGCGCAGCAGGTTGCGTTCGTCGTTGCTGGACAGCTCGTTCCGGCCATCGGGAACCTTGCTGCTGGCCGAAGTGCTTTCCAGCCGCGGCGTGCTGCCGAACAGGGCCAGGCACAGGGCGTCCAGCACGGTGCTCTTGCCGGCGCCGGTCGGGCCGGTGATGGCGAACAGGCCGGCGCTGGACAGCGGTTCGCGGGTGAAGTCGATTTCCTGCTCGCCAGCGAGGGAGGCGAGGTTCTTCAGGCGGATGGCGAGAATCTTCATGGAGCGGCTTATTTCCCCGGGGGCTCTTCAGTGGCCAGTTCGACGCTTTGCAGCAGGCTGGCGAAGTCATCCAACGCCTGCGCATCCGGGCCGGAGCCATAGGCGCTTTCCCAGGCGCGGCTGAACAGTTCCTGGGGGGTGAGTTGGTCGAGCCCAAGCAGCGGCGCCTGTTCTTCGTCGCGGCGCTGGTATTCGCTGGCGATGCGCACCAGGCGGCAAGCCTTGCCCTGCAAGGCGCTCTCGACCTGCTGGCGCAGGTCTGGTTGCGGCTGATCCAGCATGACGCGGACCTCCAGCCAGGGCCGCTGTTCGTTCAGCAGGTCGGCCTCGGCCAGTTCGCCGATTCGATCGAGCACCTCGCCAAGAGGCGCGGGGCCGATGCGCAACAGTTCCACCGCGCGTGGCACCGGGAGACTCTGTACATCCTTCAGGCGCTCACCTTCCAGGGTGACGAGGAGGACCTGGTGGCGATAGTTCACTTCGGCGAAGGACAGCGGCAGCGGCGAGCCGCTATAGCGAATGCGCTCCTGTCCGGCGACTTTCTGTGGCTTGTGCAGATGACCGAGGGCTACGTAGGCGATCTGCTCCGGAAACAGGCTGGCGGGCAGCGCTTCGACGTTGCCGATGATCAGGTTTCGCTCGGAGTCTTCGGAAACCGAGCCGCCGGCCATGTGTGCGTGGCTGACGGCGACCAGTGCCTGTCCCGGCGTGCGACGGGCTTGCGCGGCGGCAACCAGGCGTTCGTGCACCTGGCGGATACCGGCCAGGTAATCGTCGCCGAGCCCGCCTCCGGTGACTTCGGCGGGACGCAGGAAGGGCAGGGCCAGGCACCAGGCGGCGACCTGGCCATCCGCGTCGTGCAGGGGCAGCAGCAGGCGATCGCTATCGAGGCTTTCGTCTATCCAGCCGATCCGGCCGATGGCATGGGCGTTCAGTCGTTTCATCAGCGGAGCGGGCAGTTCGATGCGCGCGCCGGAGTCGTGGTTGCCTGCGATCATCACGATCTCCAGCCGCGGCAGCCGCCGATGGGCGCTGACGATGAAGTCGTAGAGGCGCTCCTGGGCTTTGAGCGGTGGATTGATCGTGTCGAAGATATCGCCCGCGATCAGCAGGACATCGGCGCGCTGCTCTTCCAGCTGGCGTAGCAGCCAGTCGAGGAAGCGCGCGTGCTCATGATCGCGGTCCTGGCCGTGCAGGGTCTGACCCAGGTGCCAGTCGGAGGTATGTATGAGGCGCATGGAACACTCGTCGAAAGCGGCGGAGCCGTGGCTCGCATTCCTTATATGAGGCAACAGAAGGAGAGGGCGGGGCAAGCCAGCCTATAAAGGAGGAATGGGGCGTCCTCTGGGCTTCCTGACCTTTGGGTTAAAAAGTTTCAAATAAGTGTTGACGCCAGTTTCTA
>NZ_KV828387.1:0-105899 GCF_001836405.1 Pseudomonas sp. HMSC057H01
TTTGCTTTTGCGCGCGGAAAAAGGCGTGCTTCCTCGCTTCTTTTCTCGACTGCGAATGCCGGCGGCGACTGTCACAATTGCCCTGGAAACTACCCATCCTGCATGAAACGGATGGACGGCTACCTCCCCCAGGCGGATCGAAAACGCGCTCCAGAGGGCCTCCCGGGCCCCTCCGTGAAAGGCTGGAGCCCTTGTGTTTCCAGGCTTTTAGGGGTGTGGCAGGGCTTCTCCCAAGGCTTGCGGAAAAATGTCGGAAGGCTGATGGCATTTCATCCAACTGTCACATTCCTTTCATAGAGTCTTCATGCGGCCTGACGATACTGGCCCCCGTTCCATCCAACCCCATCCTGTCCAAGGAGCAAGGCATGAAACTCAAGCGTTTGATGGCGGCCCTGACGTTCGTCGCCGCAGGCGTAGGCGCCGCTTCCGCGGTAGCCGCGATCGACCCGGCGCTGCCGGAATATCAGAAAGCCAGCGGTGTGTCGGGCAACCTGTCGAGCGTCGGCTCCGACACTCTGGCCAACCTGATGACCATGTGGGCCGAGGAGTACAAGCGCCTCTATCCGAACGTGAACATCCAGATCCAGGCTGCCGGCTCTTCTACCGCGCCGCCGGCCCTGACCGAAGGCACCGCCAACCTGGGCCCGATGAGCCGCAAGATGAAGGACGTCGAGCTGCAGGCTTTCGAGCAGAAGTACGGCTATAAGCCGACCGCCGTCCCGGTCGCTGTCGACGCCCTGGCGATCTTCGTGCACAAGGACAACCCGATCAAAGGCCTGACCATGCAGCAGGTCGATGCGATCTTCTCCGCTACCCGCCTGTGCGGCAGCAAGCAGGACGTGAAGACCTGGGGCGACCTGGGCCTGACCGGTGACTGGGCGAAGAAGCCGGTGCAACTGTTCGGCCGCAACTCGGTTTCCGGCACCTACGGCTACTTCAAGGAAGAAGCCCTGTGCAAAGGCGACTTCCGTCCGAACGTCAACGAGCAGCCGGGTTCGGCTTCCGTGGTGCAGTCGGTCAGCCAGTCGCTGAACGGCATCGGCTACTCCGGTATCGGCTACAAGACCGCCAGCGTGAAGACCGTGGCCCTGGCCAAGAAGGAAGGCGCTGCCTTCGTCGAGGACAACGAGCAGA
This sequence comes from Pseudomonas sp. HMSC057H01, assembly GCF_001836405.1. Classification (NCBI taxonomy): domain Bacteria; kingdom Pseudomonadati; phylum Pseudomonadota; class Gammaproteobacteria; order Pseudomonadales; family Pseudomonadaceae; genus Pseudomonas; species Pseudomonas sp. HMSC057H01. The sequence goes on from NZ_KV828387.1 coordinate 1,135, forward strand.
ACGCCCTGAACGGCACCTACCCGCTGTCGCGCTTCCTCTACGTCTACGTGAACAAGGCACCGAACAAGCCGCTGGATCCGCTGGAGGCTCAGTTCCTCAAGCTGGTCCTGTCCAAGACCGGCCAGCAGGTCGTGGTCAAGGACGGCTACATCCCGCTGCCGGCCAAGGTGGCCGAGAAGGCGATCAAGGAACTGGGCCTGTAATCCAGTGACTTGAGCGGATGGCCCAGCGATGGGCCGTCCAGGCATGAAGGCTCTGCCGGCGGGCGCTAGGACCCGCCGGCCTTTCCCGCCAGCGAGGCTCTGCTGGCGGGCTTTGTTGCGTCATGTTGCTGTCATCTGTCTGTCATACAGAGCCTTTAGGGTGTCACCCCATGAACGACATGGCCAACTCCCCGATGAACTCCTCCCTTGCTCCCGAGCGGATTGACTTCAATACGCCAGCCCTGCAACGCAAGCGCCGCATCCGTGCCCTCAAGGACCGCCTGACCCGCTGGTACGTGCTGGTCGGCGGCCTGGCCGTGCTGGCGGCGATCACCCTGATCTTCTTCTACCTGGCCTACGTCGTGCTCCCGCTGTTCCGCGGCGCCGACCTGGAGACCCGCGAAGCGCTGACTCCGGCCTGGATGCAGCAGGCGCAGGTGCCCCTGCTGCTCAGCATCGAGGAGCAGAACCAGGTGGCCATGCGCGTTGGCGGCCAGGGCGAGATCCTCTTCTTCAACGCCAAGACCGGCGTCGAACTGAAGCGTGTCGCTCTGCCGCTTCCGGCGGGCAGCGAGATCCGCTCGATCGCCCAAGACCAGCCGGGCAGCCCGACGGTCGCCCTGGGCCTGTCCAACGGACAGGTGCTGGTGTTCCAGCACACCTACAAGGTCACCTACCCGGACAACAAGAAGACCATCACCCCGGAGATCGCCTTCCCCTACGGCGAGACCCCGATCGGTCTCGATCCGCAGGGCCGCCCGCTGGAGCATGTGAGCATCAATGCCGGCGACGACAGCCTGCTGCTGGCTGGCTCCGTCGACAAGCAACTGCTGCTGTTGAGCATGACTCGCGAAGAGAACATGCTGACCGGCGAAAGCACGCTGGACGAGGAGCGCATCGAACTCCCGCAGATCGCCGAACCGGTGAAAGCCATCTACCTCGACCCGCGCAAGCAGTGGCTGTACGTGATCAACGGACGTGCCACCGCCGATGTGTTCGACCTGCACAGCCGCCAGTTGAACGGTCGCTACAAGCTGCTGGAAGACCCCAACGCCGAGGTCACCGCGAGCACCCAGCTGTTGGGCGGCATCTCGCTGCTGGTGGGCGATTCCAAGGGTGGCATCGCCCAGTGGTTCATGGCTCGCGATACCGACGGCGAACCGCGCCTGTCGCACGTTCGCGACTTCAACCTGGATGGCGCGCCGATCAGCGCCATCGCTCCGGAACAACGGCGCAAGGGCTTCATCGCCCTGGACGAGAAGGGCAACCTCGGCGTCTTCCACAGCACGGCGCACCGTACCCTGCTGGTCCAGCCGGTCGCCGACTCTTCCGGGGTCATCACCCTGTCGCCGCGGGCCAACCGCCTGCTGCTGGAGCAGGGTGGCAAGATCCACCGCTTCGCCCTGAGCAACCCGCACCCGGAAATCTCCTGGAGCGCGCTCTGGGGCAAGGTCTGGTACGAGAGCTACGACAAGCCGGCCTACGTCTGGCAGTCCACCGCCGCGACCACCGACTTCGAACCGAAGCTGAGCCTCTCGCCGCTGACCTTCGGCACGCTCAAGGCCGCCTTCTACGCGATGATCCTGGCAGCTCCGCTGGCCATCGCGGCCGCCGTCTACACCGCCTATTTCATGGCTCCGGCGATGCGCCGCAAGGTCAAGCCGGTGATCGAGCTGATGGAGGCGCTGCCGACGGTGATCCTCGGCTTCTTCGCCGGCCTGTTCCTGGCACCCTACGTCGAAGGCCACCTGCCGGGGGTATTCAGCCTGCTGTTGCTGACGCCGCTGGGCATCCTTCTCGCCGGCCTGCTCTGGAGCCGCCTGCCCGAGCGTATCCGCCTGAGCCTGCCGGCCGGCTGGGAAGCCGCGCTGCTGATCCCGGTGGTGCTCGCCGTCGGCGCCTTCGCCCTGTGGCTGAGCCCGCACCTGGAGACCACCTTCTTCGGCGGCGACATGCGCCTCTGGTTGAGCCACGACCTGGGCATCACCTACGACCAGCGAAATGCCCTGATCGTCGGGCTGGCAATGGGCTTCGCGGTGATCCCGAATATCTTCTCGATCGCCGAAGACGCCATCTTCAGCGTGCCGCGCAGCCTTACCTACGGCTCCCTGGCCCTGGGCGCCACGCCCTGGCAGACGCTGACCCGCGTGGTGATCCTGACCGCCAGCCCAGGCATCTTCTCGGCGCTGATGATCGGCATGGGCCGCGCCGTCGGCGAGACCATGATCGTGCTGATGGCGACCGGCAATACCCCGGTGATGGAACTGAACATCTTCGAAGGCATGCGCACCCTGGCAGCCAACGTCGCGGTGGAGATGCCCGAGTCGGAGGTCGGCGGCAGCCACTACCGCGTGCTGTTCCTCTCGGCGCTGGTACTGCTGACGTTCACCTTCGTGATGAACACCCTGGCAGAGCTGATCCGTCAGCGTCTGCGCAAGAAATACGCGTCGTTGTAAGCGGCGGAGGTATAGCTCTGTGAAACAGAAACAGGAAACCGTCAAAGCCTGGTTCGGCAGCGGCTCGCCCTGGGTGTGGATGAACGCCGGCGCGGTGTCGATCGCGGTGATCATGACCATCGGCCTGCTGGCGGTGATCGCGGTACGCGGCCTCGGCCACTTCTGGCCGGCGAACGTCATCGAGGCGACTTACCAGATCCCTGGCGAAGCCGCCAAGACCGTGATCGGCGAGGTGGTCCAGGCCGAGGAAGTGCCGCGCGCGCGCCTGCGCAGCGCCGGCATGCCGGTCCCGGAGGCCGGCCCCGAATTCATGACCCGCGAGCTGCTCAAGCTGGGCAACCGCGAGCTTTACGGCAGCGATTTCTCCTGGGTCGTCGGCGAGTGGCTGCAGGACATCAAGCGTCCCGAAGCGCTGATGGTTCTCGAACGCCGCGAGTGGGGCAACTTCTACGGCTACCTGCTGAGCGTCAAGGAGAACGGCCAGGTGGTCGCCGAAGGCGACGCCGCGGTAGGCGAACTGCAGAAGCGCATGCAGCGGGTGGATGACCTCTACGCCAAGCTCTACAAGCTGGAGAAGGGCGACATCGGCGGGATCAACCACGGTCTCGAGCGCCTGCGCCTGAAAGAGCGCAAGTTGCAGTTGGACGGCAAGCTGGACGCCGCCGCCCAGGCCGACCTGGCCGCCGAGCGCAGCGAGTTGCAGGCGCGCTACAAGGTCCTGGAAGAGCAGCTCAACGGCCTGCACCAGGAGTTCAACCGCGACAGCGTGGTAATGCGCGACGCCAGCGGCCGCGAGAGCGAAATCACCCTTGGCAAGCTGGTGCATGCCTACCAGCCCAACGCCATGGGCCTGGGCACCAAGATGACGGTGTACTTCAAGAAGCTCTGGGAGTTCCTCAGCGACGATCCGCGCGAGGCCAATACCGAGGGCGGTATCTTCCCGGCGATCTTCGGCACCGTGATGATGACCCTGGTGATGGCGCTGATCGTCACCCCGTTCGGCGTGATCGCTGCGGTCTACCTGCGCGAGTACGCCAAGCAGGGGCCGCTGACCCGGGTGATCCGCATCGCCGTGAACAACCTCGCCGGCGTACCGGCGATCGTCTACGGCGTGTTCGGCCTGGGCTTCTTCGTCTACGTGCTGGGCGGTTCCATCGACCGGCTGTTCTTCCCCGAGGCCCTGCCGGCGCCGACCTTCGGTACCCCCGGACTGTTCTGGGCCTCGCTGACCCTGGCGATCCTCGCCGTGCCGGTGGTGATCGTCGCCACCGAGGAAGGCCTGGCGCGGATTCCGCGCGCGGTCCGCGAAGGCTCCCTGGCGCTCGGCGCGACCAAGGCGGAAACGCTGTGGAAGATCGTCCTGCCGATGGCCAGCCCGGCGATGATGACCGGCCTGATCCTCGCCGTGGCTCGTGCCGCCGGCGAAGTGGCGCCGCTGATGCTGGTCGGCGTGGTGAAACTGGCACCGTCGCTGCCGGTCGACGGTAACTATCCGTACGTGCATCTCGACCAGAAGATCATGCACCTCGGTTTCCATATCTACGACGTCGGTTTCCAGAGCCCCAACGTCGAGGCCGCACGGCCGCTGGTATACGCTACGGCGTTGCTGCTGGTCGTGGTGATCGCCCTGCTGAACTTCTCCGCCATCGCGATCCGCAATCGCCTGCGCGAGAAGTACAAGGCCCTGGAAAACTGATTGAGGGAGCTTCCCATGCAAAACGAGACCGCCAGCCACGGCATCAACTTCGATGCGCTCGGCCGCGACCGCCAGAGCCTCGACCTGGCTTCCGAAAGTGTCGAACTGGAAGTGCCCGGGCTGAACCTGTTCTACGGCGCCAAGCAGGCCCTGTTCGACGTCCGGATGAACATTCCGAAGCAGCGCGTGACCGCCTTCATCGGCCCGTCCGGCTGCGGCAAGTCGACCCTGCTGCGCTGCTTCAACCGGATGAACGACCTGGTGGACGGCTGCCGCGTCGAAGGCGAGATCCGCCTCGATGGCCACAACATCTTCGCCAAGGGCGTCGACGTCGCCGAGCTGCGCCGTCGCGTCGGCATGGTGTTCCAGAAGCCCAACCCGTTCCCCAAGAGCATCTACGAGAACGTGGTCTACGGCCTGCGTATCCAGGGCATCAACAAGAAGCGCGTACTTGACGAGGCCGTCGAGTGGGCGCTGAAGGGGGCTGCGCTGTGGGAGGAGGTGAAGGATCGCCTGCACGAGTCCGCCCTCGGCCTGTCCGGTGGCCAGCAGCAGCGCCTGGTGATCGCCCGGACCATCGCGGTGGAACCGGAAGTGCTGCTGCTCGACGAGCCGTGCTCGGCGCTGGACCCGATCTCCACGCTGAAGATCGAAGAGCTGATCTACGAGTTGAAGTCGAAGTTCACCATCGTCATCGTTACCCACAACATGCAGCAGGCCGCGCGGGTTTCCGACTATACGGCGTTCATGTACATGGGCAAGCTGATCGAGTTCGGCGACACCGATACGCTGTTCACCAACCCGGCGAAGAAGCAGACCGAAGACTACATCACCGGCCGCTACGGCTAGCGGCGCGTCCGGAGGCGCGGCGATACCGCTGCCTCCGGCGCTCTCCGTAGCTCGTTGATGTCACCGGTCGCAGCGGCTCCAGAAGGATTCCCCACATGATCAACAAAGACAGTCTCACCCATCACATCTCCCAGCAGTTCAACGCCGAGCTGGAGGATGTGCGCAGCCACCTCCTGGCCATGGGCGGGCTGGTGGAAAAGCAGGTCAACGACGCGGTCAACGCGCTGATCGATGCCGACTCCGGCCTCGCCCAGCAGGTCCGCGAGATCGACGACCAGATCAACCAGATGGAGCGCAACATCGACGAGGAGTGCGTGCGTATCCTCGCCCGGCGTCAGCCGGCGGCCTCCGACCTGCGCCTGATCATCAGCATCTCGAAGTCGGTGATCGACCTCGAGCGGATCGGCGACGAGGCCTCCAAGGTCGCCCGCCGCGCCATCCAGCTGTGCGAGGAAGGCGAGTCGCCGCGCGGCTACGTCGAGGTTCGGCACATCGGCAGCCAAGTGCAGAGGATGGTGCAGGAGGCACTGGACGCCTTTGCCCGCTTCGATGCCGACCTGGCGCTGTCCGTGGCACAGTACGACAAGACCGTCGATCGCGAATACAAGACCGCCCTCCGCGAGCTGGTCACCTACATGATGGAAGACCCGCGGGCGATATCCCGCGTGCTCAACATCATCTGGGCCCTGCGCTCGCTGGAGCGCATCGGCGACCATGCGCGCAACATCGCCGAGCTGGTGATCTACCTGGTTCGCGGCACCGACGTTCGTCACATCGGCCTGACCCGCATGAAGGAAGAGGTCGAGAACAACCGCGGCGAGTGATCTTCCGCAGGCAAGGCTCCCTTGACCTGGAGCCTTGTTTCTTCGCGCGACTGCAGCAAGGCTTGGCATCCTGCCAGCAGGGGAGGCTATCCTAGGCGAACCTGTCCAGGAGAAGTCGATGAGCAAAGTCAGCGCGCTAGTGGTGGATGACGCCCCCTTCATCCGAGATCTGATGAAGAAAGGGTTGCGCGACAACTTCCCCGGCCTTCATATCGAGGAGGCCGTGAACGGCCGCAAGGCCCAGCAACTGCTCAGTCGGCAGAACGTCGACCTGATCCTCTGCGACTGGGAGATGCCGGAGATGTCCGGCCTCGAACTGCTGACCTGGTGCCGTGCCCAGGAAAACCTCAAGACTACCCCGTTCATCATGGTCACCAGTCGCGGCGACAAGGAGAACGTGGTCCAGGCGATCCAGGCCGGGGTGTCGGACTACATCGGCAAGCCATTCTCCAATGACCAGCTGGTGGCCAAGATCAAGAAGGCCCTGAGCCGCAGCGGCAAGCTGGAAGCCCTGGCGGCCCACGCGCCGCGCCGGGAGATCGCCAGCGGCATGGCCAACGATTCGCTGGCCGCTCTGACCGGCGGTCGCGCCGAGGTGATCAAGCCCGCCGCCAGTCCGGCAAAACCGGCCCCCGCCCCGAAGCCGGCTTCGGCTCCCCAGGCCAGCGCGCGTCCCGCCGGCAGCGGCAACCCGCTGGGCCAGGCGCAATTGCGCCTGCCGCAGAGCAGCATGCCCTGCGTGATCAAGGCGGTCAGCCTGAAGGAAGCGCAACTGGTGGTGAAGCGCGCCGACCCGCTGCCGCAGGTGCTGGAAAGCGCGGTGCTGGACCTCGAGGAAAACAGCGACGTGGCGCGCCTGAACGGCTACCTGCACGCCATCGCCGCGCTGGAGCCGAAGCCGGATAGCGATTGGCTGCTGCTGACCCTGCGTTTCGTCGACCGCGACCCGCAGAAGCTCGACTACCTGTCGCGCCTGATCGCCCGCGGAAGTACCCAGAAGCACTACGTTCCCGGCGCCTGAGCGGTTTTTTTCCCGACGATCCGTTCACAGCCCGCTCGCTGTCGTCTCGCCCTGGCAATAAAGCGCTGCTAGTCTTGCCGATTCGGGATAACCAGAACGACACGATCCGTGCAGTCATGCTAGGGCGCCTTCTCCTTCTCTGTGGCCTGTTCGCCGCGGCAGCTCCGGCTGCGGCCCTGACCATCTACAAGTACACCGACGCCAATGGCGTGGTGACCTACTCCGACCGCGCCGTGGCCGGGGCGCAGGTGTTCGTCTTCCGCGACCGGATGGTCGAGCACCTGGAACGGGAAGTGAAGCTGGAGACGAAGAAGCACGCGGGTGGCGAGACCCTGCAGGTGCGCAACGACCTCTACGCGCCGGTCGAGGTCGAGTTGCGGATCCGCAACCCGCGCAATGCCGTCGGGGTGCCCGACGGGCCGATTCGCTGGGTGGTCCCGGCGCGCAGCCAGATGCGCCTGGCGACCCTGGCGCCGCGCAAGGCCGGCAAGCCGATGAGCTACACGCCGAAGCTGCGCTATGCGCTCGGCGACCCGCGCCAGCAGCCGCTGCTCTATCGCTATCCGCTGCCCTGGCGCGGCGGGCCGTTCCGCCTGTCCCAGGGCGCCAATGGCAAGTACAGCCACTTCACCCCCAAGGGCCGCTACGCGATGGACATCGCCATGCCCGAGGGCACGCCGATCATCGCCGCCCGCGGCGGCACCGTGGTGAAGATCGAGAACAACCAGAGTGGGCGCGGCAACAATCCCTCGGGCAACTTCGTCCGCATCCTGCACGACGACGGCACCATGGGCGTCTACCTGCACCTGATGCGCCACTCGGTGCTGGTCGCCGAGGGCCAGCGGGTCCAGGTCGGCACGCCGCTGGCGCGCTCCGGCAACACCGGCAACAGCAGCGGGCCGCACCTGCACTTCGTGATCCAGCGCAACGTCGGCCTGGCGCTGGAGTCGATTCCCTACGACTTCGCCCAGCCGGTCGACAGCCTGCCGAACTTCGCCATCGTCCGCGAGCCTTGAAAAGTCGCCGGCGCCGTGGCGGCGCCGGCTCGTCTCAGTCGAGCTTGACCACCTTGGCCAGGACGATCTTCGGACCGCGCATCTTCTTCACGATGATCCGCAGGCCCTCGGTGTCGAGGACTTCCTCTTCCTCCGGCACCCGCTTCAGGGTGTCGTAGACCAGCCCGGCGAGAGTGTCCGCCTCGACATGATCGAGGTCGATGCCGAGCAGGCGCTCGAGCTTGAACAGCGGTGTGTCGCCGCGCACCAGCAGCTTGCCCGGCTGGTAGGCGAGGATGCCGCGCTCGGTCTTGCGGTGTTCGTCCTGGATGTCGCCGACCAGCACTTCCAGCACGTCCTCCATGGTCAGGAAGCCGACCACCTTGTGATCGGCCTCTTCCACCACGGCGAAGTGCGCGCCGCCCTTGCGGAACTGCTCCAGCAGGCGCGACAGCGGGGTGTGCTTGGTGACGATCTCCAGCGGGCGCACCAGTTCGTCGAGGTCGAAGGTCTCCGGCAGGCTGTCCAGGGCGGACAGTGCCAGCAGCAGGTCCTTGATGTGCAGCAGGCCGATGAACTCGCCCTTGTGGCTGTCCCAGACCGGGTAGCGGCTGTACTTGTGGCGGCGGATCACCGCGAGGATGTCCGCCAGCGGCGCGTCGTGCTCGAGGTAGACCAGGTCTTCGCGGGAGTTGGCCCAGTCGACCACCTCCAGCTCGCCCAGCTCCACCGCCGAGGCCAGCACGCGCATGCCCTGGTCGCTGGGGTCCTGGGCGCGGCTGGAGTGGAGAATCAGCTTCAGTTCGTCGCGGCTGTAGTGATGCTCGTGGTGCGGGCCGGGCTCGCCCTGGCCGGCGATCTTGAGGATGGCGTTGGCGCTGGCGTTGAGCAGCCAGATCGCCGGGTACATCAGCCAGTAGAAGAGGTACAGCGGCACCGCCGTCCACAGCGACAGCAGTTCCGGCTTGCGGATCGCCCAGGACTTGGGCGCCAGCTCGCCGACCACGATGTGCAGGTAGGAAATGATGAAGAACGCGGTGAAGAAGGAGATCCCGCGGATCAGTTCGTCGGAATGCACGCCGATCATCGCCAGCAGCGGTTCCAGGAGTTCGGCGAAGGCCGGCTCGCCGACCCAGCCCAGGCCCAGGGAGGCCAGGGTGATGCCCAACTGGCAGGCGGACAGGTAGGCGTCCAGCTGGTTGTGTACCTTGCGCAGGATGGCGCCGCGCCAGCCGTGCTGCTTGGCGATGGTTTCCACGCGGGTGGCGCGGAGCTTGACCATGGCGAACTCGGCGGCGACGAAGAAGCCGTTGAGCAGGACGAGGAAAAGCGCAAAGAGGATCAGGCCGGCATCGGCGAAATAGGTGGCGATGCTGGTACTAGGAGAAGGGTCCATGGGGGTGTGCGGTAGCCAAAAGGCCCTTAAGAATGAGGGGCTGTGTCGTCGCTTGCAAGCCTTGGCCGTGCCGACGCCGGCGGCGCGGCACCGCGACGAGGCTCACTTCGACGCCTTGCGCTCGGCCTCGGCGACCTGTGCCGGGGCGAAATGGCAGGTGAAGGTGCTGCCCTTGCCGGGCACGCTGCTGATTTCCAGGCGCGCGCGGTGGCGGATCAGCACGTGCTTGACGATGGCCAGGCCGAGGCCGGTGCCGCCGGTGTTGGAGGCGCGGCTGGAGTCCACCCGGTAGAAGCGCTCGGTCAGGCGCGGCAGGTGCTTGGGATCGACGCCGATACCGGTGTCCTGCACCGACAGGTGCGCGCCCTGTTCGTCGGCCCACCAGCGGATGCGGATCTCGCCCTCGTCGGGGGTGTACTTCACCGCGTTGAATACCAGGTTGGAGAAGGCGCTGCGCAGTTCCGCCTCGCTGCCCTTGAGCTGCACCGCGGGTGTGGCGTCCAGGCTGATGCGGTGGTTGCGCCCGGCGGACAGGGCCTGGGCGTCGTTGCGGATGCTGGCGAGGAGAGCGTCCACCGCCACCGGCTTGTTGTCGCCGGGGTATTCGGTGGCCTCCAGCTTGGCCAGCAGGAGCAGGTCGTTGAGCAGGTTCTGCATGCGTCCGGCCTGCTGCTGCATCTGTTGCAGGGCGCGCAGCCAGCGCGGGTTCACATCCTCGACGTTGTCGAGGAGGGTCTCCAGGTAGCCGGCGATCACCGTCAGCGGCGTGCGCAGCTCGTGGGAGACGTTGGCCACGAAGTCCTTGCGCATCTGCTCCAGCTGGTGGACGCGGGTGACGTCGCGGACCAGCATCAGGTGCTCGCGGTTGCCGTAGAGGGTGATGTGGAATTGCAGGCGCAGGCGCTCGTTGATCGGCGAGGGGATTTCCAGCGGCTCGCGGTAATCCTCCTGGTCGAAGTATTCCTTGAAGCGCGGATGGCGGATCAGGTTGCTCACCGGCTGGCCACCGTCCTGCGGGGTCTTCAGGCCGAGCAGGTTTTCCGCGGCGAGGTTCCACCATTCCAGGTTGCCGTCGCTGTCGAGCATGATCACCGCGTCACGCAGGGCCGCGGTGGACTCCTGGATCCGGTCGATCACCGCCTGCAGGCGGCCACGGGCGCGCTGGTTGCGGCGTTGCAGGTGGTAGATATTGTCGAAGACTTCGCCCCAGAGGCCGTAGCTGTCCGGCGGTGGCTCGTCTGGCTGGTGGTTGCGCAGCCACTGGTGCAGGCGCAGTAGCTGCCAGAGGGTCCAGCCGAGGTAGAGAGCCAGGCCGAGGGCCAGGGCCCAGCCGTAATGGCCGCTGACCACGCCGAGCACGAGGCTGGCGGCCAGCACGAGAAGCAGGTGGCGGATCAGCGCTCCACGCCAGTCTTGGTTCACGACGGATTGCATCCTGTCCAGTGGCGGTCCGTCACGGACCGTCCAGGGGAAACGACTCCGGCCGCCGGGCGGCCGGGCGCGGGGTCAGCTCTTGGTGGAGAAACGATAGCCGGTCCCGCGGACAGTCTGAACCAGATTTTCGTAGACCTCGCCGAGCGCCTTGCGCAGGCGGCGGATATGCACGTCGACGGTGCGCTCCTCGACATAGACGTTGCCGCCCCAGACCTGGTCGAGCAGTTGGCCGCGGGTATAGGCGCGTTCCTGGTGAGTCATGAAGAACTGCAGCAGGCGGTACTCGGTGGGGCCCATCTCGGCCGGCTTGCCGTCGATGGTCACGCGGTGGCTGATCGGGTCCAGCAGCAGGCCGCCGACCTCGATCGGCGCCTCGCTGTCGCCAGGCCCGGTGCGGCGCAGCACGGCCTTCAGGCGGGCGACCAGCTCGCGGGGCGAGAACGGCTTGGTGATGTAGTCGTCGGCACCGACCTCCAGGCCCTGGATCTTGTTGTCCTCCTCGCCCTTGGCGGTGAGCATGATGATCGGGATGTCGACGGTCAGTTCGTCACGCTTCAGGCGTCGCGCCAGTTCGATGCCGGAAGTGCCGGGGAGCATCCAGTCGAGCAGGATCAGGTCCGGCTTGCGGTCGACGATCACCGCGTGCGCCTGCTGGGTATTTTCCGCCTCCAGGCACTCGTAGCCGGCCATCTCCAGGGCCACGGCGATCATCTCGCGAATCGGTGCTTCGTCATCAACGATGAGGATTGTCTTGCCAACCATGGTCTTGCCTCGGGTCGATCTGTCTTGCGCCGCATTAGATAACGAAATTGTGTCAGGTATGTGACACAACGGCGTAGTTTCCGCCGACTGCCCGCAGCGGGGCTATGCTCAACAGGTTCCGGTGCCGTCCCTGCGGGCGGCGAACGCTCCACCTGAAGACACAGGAGAGAGACGCGATGAACAGAATCCACCTGGCGCTGGGTCTGGCGCTGGCCCTGCCGGCGTTCGCCGCGCTGGCCCAGGAAACGGTGGCGCCGGCCACCGAGAAGGACGGCGTGCTGGTCGATGGCAAGGGCATGACGCTCTATACCTACGACAAGGACAGCGAAGGGCAATCCGCCTGTTCCGGGCAGTGCGCGAAGAACTGGCCGCCGCTGGCAGCGGCCCAGGGAGCGCAGGCCAGCGGCGACTGGAGCCTGGTCGCTCGCGAGGACGGCACCCAGCAGTGGGCCTACTACGGCAAGCCCCTTTATACCTTCATCCAGGACAAGAAGCCTGGCGACAAGAACGGTGACGGCAAGATGGGCGCCTGGCACGTCGCCCAGCCGGACATGGACTAGACGGTCGCCGGCCTGCGCGCCGCTCAACGCAGCGCGTAGTCGGCGACCGTGCCGAGGAAGATCGCCAGGCCAGCCCAGTGGTTGTGCAGGAAGGCGCGGAAGCAGGCCTGCGGGTCGCGGTCGCGGGTCGACCAGGCTTCCCAGACGAAGCAGGCCGCCGCCACCGCCAGGCCGAGGTAGAAGTACAGGCCCAGTTCGAAGCGGCTGCCGGCCAGCGCCAGCAGGAGCAGGGTCAGGCCCTGCAGGCTGCCGATGATCAGGCGGTCGGCATCGCCGAAGAGGATCGCGGTGGACTTGATGCCGATCTTCAGGTCGTCCTCGCGGTCGGTCATCGCGTAGTAGGAGTCGTAGGCGACCGTCCATAGCACGTTGGCCAGGAACAGCAGCCAGGCGCTGGCCGGCAGTTCACCGCGCTCGGCGGTGAAGGCCATCAGGATGCCCCAGGAATAGGCGGCGCCCAGCACCACCTGCGGATAGTAGGTGTAGCGCTTCATGAAGGGGTAGAGCGAGGCCACGGCTACCGCGCCGAACGATAGCCAGACGGTCGTTGCGTTGGTCAGCAGGACCAGGCCGAAGCTCAGCGCGACCAGGACGGCGAAGGTGATCCAGGCCTCGCGCACGCTGATCTTGCCGGTGGCCAGCGGGCGCGCCTTGGTGCGTGCGACGTGGCCGTCGAAATTGCGGTCGGCGAAATCGTTGATCACGCAGCCGGCGGCGCGCATCAGGATGACGCCGAGGACGAAGATCAGCAGGTTCTTCAGCTCCGGCACGCCGTCCGCGGCGATCCACAGCGACCAGAGGGTCGGCCAGAGCAGCAGGTAGATGCCGATCGGCCGGTCCAGCCGCACCAGTTGGACGAAGTCCCAGGCGCGGGGGTGCAGGCGGGCCAGCGGCTTGATCAGGGTGACGAACATGGGGACCTCCGGAGTCGACCGGGGGATTATACGTCGGCGATTCCCGCCTGGTCCCACAGGCTCGGTAGGAACACCTCCGCCACCAGCACCCCGAGCGCGCCGCGGGAAAACCGTGAGCGACGGCCCCAGAGACCCTCGGCGCGGACCTCGGCGGGCAGACCGGCCGCCGGATAGCGGCAGACTTCGATGGGCCCGCGCTCGAAGGCGCTGTCGCTGAACAGCAACTCGCCCAGCGAGCGGGTGCCGAGCAGCGCCAGGTCGAAGCCCGAGCCTTCCAGGGCGCTGCGCGCCGCCACGCTGCGGGCGAACACCCAGGGACGGTCGTGGCCATGCAGGTAGACCTCGCGGACCCAGCCGCTACTGCCGGGAGGGACGTCGAGCCCCTGGCATTCGTCGTCGCGCAGGGTCTGCCAGCCTTCCAGCAGGGGTTCGACGCGGAACGCGCCGTCGGCCAGGGCGGTCAGGCGCCGGGTCAGCGACCCTTCGTCGAACAGCCAGTCGAGGACGGTGGGGGAGACGCTGGACAGTTGGTCGGCGCGAAGCCAGAGCGCATTGCTGGGCATGACGGGACTACGAGACGGCGGCAGAAGGCGGCGAGGGTAGCACGTTCGGTCGGCGGCCGGTCTGCGACGCGGTGGCGCGTCACCCCCAGCCGTTCAGGCGCAGGGTGGCGCGGACCAGGCGCTGTTCTTCCTGCTCGATCTCCCGCAGGTTGTCGCGGATGCTGTGGATATGTTCGCGCGCCGCCCGTTGCGCCTGGTCCGGCTGGCGCTCGCGGAGGGCCGCGTAGAGGCGCGCGTGCTGGCGGTCGATCTGGCGTTTCTGCGGCGGCCGGTGATAGAGGTTGTTCACCGAGGCGAACACCGTGCTCAGCAGCAGTTCGTTGAGCGATTGCAGGGTATGCACCAGCACCGGATTGTGCGATGCCTCGCTGATCGCCCGGTGGAACGCGTGGTCGCGGCGGGCGTGCTCGCGGGGATCGATCGGCTGGACTTCCTCGTGGCTGGCGAGCATCTCTTCGTAGCGTCGGGCGAGCAGGACGAAGTCTGCCTCGGTGCCGCGTAGCGCTGCCAGGCGGGCCGCCTCGCCCTCCAGCAGGGCGCGGACTTCGAGCAGGTCGTAGAGGGTGCGCGGCTGGGAGCCGAACAGGTGCATCAGCGGGCTGGCGTCGGCGTTGCGGTCGAGATCGGCGACGAACGACCCACGGCCATGCTCGGTGTCGATGATGCCGCGCCCGCGCAGCGCCCGCAGGCCCTCGCGCAGGGCCGAGCGCGAGCAGCCGAGCTTGGCCACCAGGCGCCGCTCGGACGGCAGTGCCTGGCCGACCTTGAGCACGCCGTCGACGATCAGCCGCTCGATACGCTCTGCGACCTGGTCGGCCACCCGCTGTTTCTGCATGGAAGCTCCCGTTGCACTGGTAGGACCAGTTGGCTGTCGTTACTCACTATAGAAGCTCAGGGACTTTCTAGCATGCGCCTCATGCCCATGGCTCCTGGTGATACTGGTAGGACCAGTTAGACGCCTGCTGGACCCTGGCGTCCGCGCGGTACAGGCTGTGGACGCTTGCTGATCCCGCCGACAACCACAACAAGGACAGCCGCCATGAACATCCTCTACGACGAGCGTCTGGACGGTCCGCTGCCGCAGGTGGACAAGGATGGCCTGCTGGCCGAGTTGCGCCTCCGCCTGCCCGACCTCGAACTGCTGCACGCCGCGGAAGACCTGCGTCCCTACGAGTGCGACGGACTCTCGGCGTATCGCTGCACGCCGTTGCTGGTGGCATTGCCGGAACGCATCGAACAGGTTCAGGGCCTGCTCGCCCTCTGCCATCGGCTGAAGGTGCCGGTCGTGGCGCGCGGTGCCGGCACCGGCCTGTCCGGCGGCGCGCTGCCGCTGGAGAACGGCGTGCTGCTGGTGATGGCGCGTTTCCGGCGGATCCTCGAGATCGATCCGCTGGGTCGTTTCGCCCGGGTCCAGCCTGGCGTGCGCAACCTGGCGATCTCCCAGGCCGCTGCCCCTCATGGTCTGTACTACGCACCGGACCCGTCCTCGCAGATCGCCTGCTCCATCGGCGGCAATGTCGCGGAGAACGCCGGCGGCGTGCATTGCCTGAAGTACGGCCTGACCGTGCACAACCTGTTGCAGGTGGACATCGTGACCCTGGAAGGCGAGCGCCTGAGCCTGGGGTCCAGCGCCCTGGACAGCGCCGGCTTCGACCTGCTGGCGCTGTTCACCGGCTCCGAAGGGCTGCTCGGCGTGGTGGTGGAGGTCACCGTCAGGCTGTTGCCGCGCCCGCCGGTGGCGAAGGTCCTGCTGGCCAGCTTCGACGATGTGGAAAGCGCCGGGCGGGCGGTGGCCGACCTGATCGGTGCCGGCATCGTCCCGGCCGGGCTGGAAATGATGGACAACCTGTCGATCCGCGCCGCCGAGGACTTCATCCATGCCGGCTATCCGGTCGACGCGGCGGCGATCCTGCTCTGCGAACTGGATGGCGTGGAAGCCGACGTGCACGAGGATTGCGAGCGGGTCCGCGAGCTGTTCGAGGCGGCTGGCGCCACATCGGTGCGACAGGCCCAAGACGAGGCCGAGCGCCAGCGCTTCTGGGCCGGGCGCAAGAATGCGTTTCCGGCGGTCGGGCGGATTTCCCCCGATTACTACTGCATGGACGGCAGCATCCCGCGCCGCGAGCTGCCGCGGGTGCTGCATGGCATCGCCGAGCTTTCGCGCGAATACGGCCTGCGGGTGGCCAACGTATTCCACGCCGGCGACGGCAACATGCACCCGCTGATCCTCTTCGACGCCAACCTGCCGGGCGAGCTGGAGCGCGCCGAAGCGCTGGGCGGCAGGATCCTCGAGTTGTGCGTGGCGGTAGGCGGCAGCATCACCGGCGAACATGGCGTCGGCCGCGAGAAGATCAACCAGATGTGCGCTCAGTTCAATGCCGACGAGCTGACCCTGTTCCACGCCGTGAAGGCGGCGTTCGACCCGGCCGGGCTGCTCAATCCCGGCAAGAACGTGCCCACCCTGCATCGCTGCGCCGAGTTCGGCGCCATGCACGTCCACCACGGTCGACTGCCGTTCCCCGAACTGGAGCGTTTCTGATGAGCCAGCCGTATTTCGATCCGGACGCTGGCGCCGACCATGCCGGCGCGCTGCTCGAGCGGGTCCGCGACGCCCTGGCGCGGCGCGCGCCGCTGCGCATCGTCGGCGGCGATAGCAAGGCGTTCCTCGGCAGGCCGGTCGCGGGCGAACCGCTGGCGCTCGCCGAACACCGCGGGATCGTCGCCTACGATCCCTGCGAGCTGGTGATCACCGCCCGCGCCGGTACGCCGCTGGACGAGCTACAGGCCGTGCTGGCGCGGGGCGGGCAGATGCTTGCCTGCGAGGCGCCGGGTTTCGGCGGCCGGGCGACCGTCGGCGGGGTGCTCGCCAGCGGCCTGTCCGGACCGCGCCGGCCCTGGGCGGGAGCGGTACGCGATTTCGTCCTCGGCACGCGGCTGATCAGTGGCCTGGGCACCCACCTGCGCTTCGGCGGCGAGGTGATGAAGAACGTCGCCGGCTACGACCTGTCGCGGTTGCTGGCGGGCAGCTTCGGTTGCCTCGGGGTGGTCACCGAAGTGTCCTTCAAGGTGCTGCCCATGCCGCGCTGCCAGGCCGGCCTGAGCCTGGACCTGCCGGTGGCGACGGCGTTGCGCAAGCTGGCCGAGTGGGGAGGCCAGCCATTGCCGATCAGTGCGGCCTGCCACGACGGCGAAGCCCTGCGCCTGCGCCTGGAGGGCGGCGAGGGCTCGGTACGCTCGGCGCGCGACCGCCTCGGTGGCGAAGCGCTCGAGGACGGCTTCTGGGCCGACCTGCGCGAGCAGCGCCTGCCGTTCTTCGACGACCCGCGACCGCTCTGGCGCCTGTCGCTGCCGGCGCTGGCGCCGGAGACGCCGTTGCCCGGTCGTCAGTTGCTGGACTGGGGCGGGGCGCTGCGCTGGCTGAAGAGCGACGCGCCGGCCGCGGACATCCGCGCGTGGACCGCCGCCCATGGCGGCCACGCCACCTGCTACCGCGCCGGCCATCTCGATGCGCCGTTCCAGCCGCTACCGCCTGGACTGCTCGACCTGCACCGGGCACTCAAACGCCAGCTCGACCCGCAGGGCATCTTCAATCCCGGGCGGATGTACGCCGAACTCTGAGGAGGCGCGATGCAAACCAACCTCTGCGATTCCGCCCGGCAACGCGCCGAGGCCGCCGAAGCCGAGCGCATCCTGCGCAGCTGCGTGCACTGCGGTTTCTGCAACGCCACCTGCCCGACCTACCAGGAGCTGGGCGACGAACTCGACGGCCCGCGCGGACGGATCTACCTGATCAAGCAGTTCCTCGAGCGCGACGAGGCCAGCGAGCGCACCCGCCTGCACCTCGATCGCTGCCTGAGCTGCCGCAACTGCGAAACCACCTGCCCATCCGGAGTCGAGTACCACAAGCTGCTGGATATCGGCCGCGACCTCCTCGCCGAACGCCTGCCGCGCGGCTTCCGGCAACGCCTGCTGCGCGACGTGCTGCGCCTGCTGGCCCCGCGCCCGGGGTTGTTCGGCGTGCTGGCCGGCGCTGCCGGGCGGCTGAGGCCTCTGCTGCCTGAGGCGATGCAGGGCAAGCTGCCACGTCGGGTCGCGGCGCCGGGCAGGCGGCCGCAGCCCCGGCATGCGCGGCGCGTGCTGCTGCTCGAAGGTTGCGTGCAGCCGGCGCTGTCGCCGAATACCAACGCCGCCGCCGCGCGGGTTCTGGACCGCCTGGGAATCAGCGTGACGCCGGCGGCCGCGGCCGGCTGCTGCGGCGCGCTGGATTTCCACCTGGATGCGCAGGAGCGCGGCCGCCAGCGCGCGCGGCGCAATATCGACGCCTGGTGGCCGTTGCTGCGCGAGGGTGCCGAGGCCATCGTGCAGACCGCCAGCGGCTGCGGCGCCTTCGTCAAGGACTACGCCTACCTGCTGCGCGACGACCCACGGTACGCGGACAAGGCGCGCGAGGTCGCCGCCGCTGCCCGCGACCTGGTGGAAGTGCTTCGCGACGAGCCGCTGGAGTCCCTCGGCCTGCGCTGCGACCAGCGCCTGGCATTCCACTGCCCATGCACACTGCAGCACGCGCAACGACTGGGCGGGGCCGTGGAGGCGGTGCTGCGGCGACTGGGCTTCCATCTCACCGAGGTGGCCGACGGTCATCTCTGCTGCGGCTCCGCCGGCACCTACTCGCTGACCCAGCCGGCGCTGTCCCGGCGTCTGCGCGACAACCGCCTGGACGCCCTGGAAAGCGGCGCGCCGGATGTCATCGCCACGGCCAACGTCGGTTGCCAGGCCCATCTCGACGGGGCCGGACGGACCCCGGTACGCCACTGGATCGAGCTGCTCGACCAGGCCTTGCCCGGAGGAGAGTGAAACCATGCACAGCAAGCCGGTACTCGGCCGCGAGGAGGTCGCCCGCGTCCTTGGCGCGGCCCGCGAGGAGGCACAGCGCCAAGGCTGGGCGGTGAGCATCGCGGTGGTCGACGACGGCGGCCACCCGCTGGCGCTGGAGCGCCTCGACGGCTGCGCGCCGATCGGTGCCTACATCGCGACGGAAAAGGCCCGCAGCGCCGCCCTCGGGCGCCGGGAAACGAAGCGCTACGAGGACATGATCAACGGCGGACGCAGTGCCTTCCTCTCGGTGCCGCTGCTGCAGGCCACCCTGGAGGGCGGCGTGCCGATCCTGGTGGACGGACAGGTGGTCGGCGCGGTCGGGGTTTCCGGCGTACGCGCCGAAGAGGACGCCCGGGTGGCGCGGATCGGAGCCGAGGGGCTGTGAGGCGACCGGTGGGCACCACCCATCTTTGGTTGGCCCGTTCGGCACCACCTTGCCTTTCGGGCAGGTTGGCGGACAGGGTGGATTTGTTATAGGTTGCCGGCGCTGAACCGTGGTAACCCGCCCGAGGTAAACAATGAAGAAGTGGCAATGCGTGGTGTGTGGACTGATCTATGACGAGGCCAAAGGCTGGCCGGAAGAAGGCATCGAGGCGGGAACGCGCTGGGAAGACGTGCCTGAAGACTGGCTGTGCCCCGACTGCGGCGTCGGCAAGCTGGACTTCGAGATGATCGAAATCGGCTGAGCCCCGCTCGCCGGCGAAGAAGGCGGCCCTGGCCGCCTTTTTTCATGCCTGGCCAGCGGCCGTCCAGGGGTTATCCTTGGGGCTTGGGTCCGGTCATTGACTGTCCTGCCGGGAACGCCCGGCAGCCTTGCCGTTGGCCGGCCACCGACGCTGAGCTAGGTTCGACGAACGAGGAGGGTGGCTATGCGCAAGTGGCAATGCGTGGTCTGCGGCTTCATCTACGACGAAGCCCTGGGCCTGCCCGAAGAAGGCATTCCGGCGGGAACCCGTTGGGAGGACATCCCGGCGGACTGGGTCTGCCCGGACTGCGGTGTCGGCAAGATCGATTTCGAGATGATCGAGATCGCCTGAGCGAAATCCACAGAAGCGGCGCCCGGCGCCGGCAATCACAGAGGAACGGAAATGAGCGAGCGTGCGCCCCTGGTAATCATCGGAACCGGCCTGGCGGGCTACAACCTGGCCCGCGAGTGGCGCAAGCTGGACGGCGAGACGCCGCTGCTGATGATCACCGCCGACGACGGCCGTTCCTATTCCAAGCCGATGCTCTCTACCGGCTTCTCGAAGAACAAGGACGCCGACGGCCTGGCCATGGCCGAACCGGGCGCCATGGCCGAGCAACTGAACGCGCGCATCCTGACCCATACCCGGGTCACCGGTATCGATCCGGGCCATCAGCGGATCTGGATCGGCGAGGAAGAGGTGCGTTATCGCGACCTGGTCCTGGCCTGGGGCGCGGAGCCGATCCGGGTGCCGGTCGAGGGCGATGCCCAGGACGCGCTCTACCCGATCAACGACCTGGAAGACTACGCGCGCTTCCGCCAGGCGGCTGCCGGCAAGCGCCGGGTACTGCTGCTCGGTGCGGGGCTGATCGGTTGCGAATTCGCCAACGACCTCTCCAGCGGCGGCTACCAGCTCGACGTGGTGGCGCCTTGCGAGCAGGTCATGCCGGGCCTGCTCCACCCGGCCGCGGCAAAGGCCGTGCAGGCCGGCCTGGAAGGCCTCGGCGTGCGCTTCCACCTGGGGCCGGTGCTGGCCAGCCTGAAGAAGGCCGGCGAGGGGCTGGAAGCGCATCTTTCGGATGGCGAGGTGATTCCCTGCGACCTGGTCGTCTCCGCCGTCGGCCTGCGTCCGCGCACCGAACTGGCCTTCGCCGCCGGGCTGGCGGTCAACCGCGGGATCGTCGTCGACCGCTCGCTGCGCACCTCCCACGCCAACATCTACGCGCTGGGCGACTGCGCCGAAGTGGACGGCCTCAACCTGCTCTATGTGATGCCGCTGATGGCTTGCGCACGCGCGCTGGCGCAGACCCTCGCCGGCAACCCCAGCCAGGTGGCCTACGGTCCCATGCCGGTGACGGTGAAGACCCCGGCCTGCCCGCTGGTGGTGTCGCCGCCGCCGCGCGGAATGGATGGCCAATGGCTAGTGGAAGGCTCTGGAACGGACCTCAAGGTCCTGTGCCGGGATACCGCTGGTCGAGTGATCGGTTATGCCCTGACCGGAGCGGCGGTGAACGAAAAATTGGCCCTGAACAAAGAGTTACCCGGCCTCATGGCTTGAATGCCATTGGCTCCGGCCGTTATGCCGTCGAGACTTGCGGCAAAATTGTCGGACGATACTGGCGCAGTCCTCGGGAGCATGCCATCCTCCATCGCGTCTACCGCAGTCTAGAGCCTATGGTTCCGGTGGACTGCGGTGCCTTTGAGCGCTGCTGGGAAGACAGCACGGACACAAAAACAACAAACCGTCAAAGAGGCAACTATGCGTAAACCAGAACTAGCCGCCGCTATCGCCGAAAAGGCCGATCTCACCAAGGAACAGGCCAATCGCGTTCTCAACGCCCTGTTGGATGAAATCACCGGCGCGCTGAACCGCAAGGACAGCGTGACCCTGGTCGGTTTCGGCACCTTCCTGCAACGCCATCGCGGAGCCCGCACGGGGAAGAACCCGCAGACCGGCCAGCCGGTGAAGATCAAGGCCAGCAACACCGTCGCCTTCAAGCCGGGCAAGGCCCTGCGCGACGCGGTCAACTGACCGCCGAGAGCCCGGAGTCAGAGCGGCTCCGGGCTTCGTCGAAGACGCTTCCGCGCTCATCGAAAGGACAGCTGTAGTCCTCCTCGCGAACAGCTACAATGCGCCGCTCATCTCCCCGGATATCGAGGCGCGTGCATGAAATTTCGTCTTCTCCTGTGGATGCTTGGTCGCCTGATGGCCAAGGCCAGCCGCGACAATCCCGCTTTCCAGAAGCAGCTCGAGGGCAAGGACCTGGTGTTCCAGTTGCATACCCTCGATGGCAAGGTGGCGCGCCACTACCTGGTCAGGGACCTGCGCGTCAGCAGCAAGCGCGGTACCCATCCGCAACCGGCATTTTCCCTGGGGTTCAAGGACGGAGCCTACGGTTTCGCCGCGATGACTTCGAAGAACCCGCAGTTGGCCTTCATGCAGGGCATCCAGAACAAGGACATCCAGATACAGGGCAATCCGGCGCTGGTGATCTGGTTCCAGGGTCTGGTGAAGTACCTCAAGCCGAAGAAGAAGGCGCCGGAGAAGAAAGCCGCCTGAGGGCGGCTTTCGATCTCATCCGGGCTGCGGCCGCAGCCTTTCGGTAGTGCGTTTCGCAGCGGACTACCCGGTCACCCCGGCAAGCGATTGAACTGGGCCGCCAGTTCGCGCAGGGCCGCTTCCGCTTCCAGCACCTTTTTCACGGCGTCCCCGGCCTTCTCTGGGGTGATCCCCAGGCGCTCGTACAATGCCGCCGGAATCGCTTGCTGCGGGCCATCGCCGATGCCGCTGTTGCGCAGCAACCGGTTGGTCAGGCAGATCAGGTTGGCGTAGACCGCGTTCGGCCCGGTGTAGCTGGGGGCCTGCTGGAAGCGCAGGGCGCAATAGAGGTCGTCAGGCATGTCCCAGACGCGCATCAGCCAGGCGCCGATCTGCTCGCGGGTGATCCCCAGCAGGTGCTGTTCGATATAGGCATGGCCGAGGTGCGGGTTGACCTCCAGGTGCCGGCAGATCAGCGAGAAATGCGGCGGGAAGACATGCGCCAGGACCAGGTAGCCGAAATTGTGCAGCAGGCCGCCCAGGTAGCTCAGGCCGGACTCCGGGCGCAGTTCGCGCGGCATGGCGCGGGTCAGGCCCTCGATCACCGCGGCGGTGTAGATCGCCTGCTGCCAGTAGGGCGTGGCCTGCTGCGGCTGGTCCTTGGGCAGGCTCAGGCTCTTGCCCAGGGCGAGGCCGAGAGCCAGGTTGATCACCAGGTCGAAACCGAGGACGCGGACGATCGCGTCTTCCACCGAGCGGATCTTGCCCGGCGCGGCGTAGTAGGGCGAGGCCGCCCAACTGACCACCTGGGCGGCGAGCGCCGGATCGGTTTCCACCAGGCCGGTGATGTCGTCGACGCTGGCGTTGGGGTCGACCCGCAGCTTGATGATCTTCTGCGCCGTCTGCGGCAGCGGTGGAATCTCGATGGTCTGCTCCAGGCGCTGCTGGATGCGCCGGGCGGTGAAGGCCTGCACGGCCTGGCTGATTTCCGCGCGGTCGTCGTCCGGGCGGTCAAGGTTCAGGTTGATGTTTTCCAGCGGTTCGCCGAAGCGCGCGGCGCTGGCCTTGCCCAGCAGGCCGCGGAAGTCGTTGCTGGCGATCTCCAGGAGGATGCCGGGCTGGCCGGACTCGATCAGCAGGCGCGGTTCCTGCAACAGGCGCTCGTCGTACAGGCAGGGCGAACTGGTCAGGGGCGGCAACGCCGGCAGGCGGTGCAGCTCGTGCTTGCCGAGCATTCGTTCCAGGCGCTCGGGCTCGATCGCCAGCAGCTTGCGGCCGGTCAGTTCGGTGAGCCGGGCAAGGTCCAGCAACTGGCTCTGCGGGAACAGCACCAGCAGGGTGCCGACGGCGTCGTCCAGCAGCACCGCCTGGACCCGGCGGGCGGCAGGCAGCTCCGCGCTGTCGCTGACCTCGCGGCAGGCGATGCCTAGCTTGGCGAGCAGCTGGAGGATGACCTGGGGGGCGTGCGGAGCATCGGCGGAGGCCAGGGCGGCTTCTGTCATGACGAGACCATGCGAGCTGGATTTTCCCTCAGTATAACCAGAGCTGCTTCAAGACTGAGACCTACGCCGGTCAGCGAGAGCGAAATAGATCACACTTGACCGTATTGCTGGCCGTGGCGCAACCACCGTTCGAGCAGCGGGCTGACATGCTGCGGCCAGTGCGCCAGGAGGGATTGGGCGGCATCGCGGACCGCCGGCAGCAGGTCTGCGTCGCGCATCAGGTCGGCGACCTTGAATTGCAGCAGGCCGGTCTGGCGGGTGCCGAGCATTTCGCCGGGGCCGCGCAATTCCAGGTCCTTCTCGGCGATGACGAAGCCGTCGCTGGTCTCGCGCATGATGCCCAGCCGCTCGCGGCCGATCTGCGACAGCGGCGGGTGGTAGAGCAGCACGCAGTGGCTGGCGGCGCTGCCCCGGCCAACACGGCCGCGTAGCTGGTGCAGTTGGGCCAGGCCAAGGCGCTCGGGGTTCTCGATGATCATCAGGCTGGCGTTGGGCACGTCGACGCCGACCTCGATCACCGTGGTCGCCACCAGCAGTTGCAACATGCCTTCCTTGAAGGCCTCCATCACCACGGCCTTGTCCGCCGGCTTCATGCGCCCGTGGATCAGGCCGACACGCAGTTCGCCCAGCGCCGAGGAAAGCTCTTCGTAGGTGGTCTCGGCGGCCTGGCAGGTAAGCTCCTCGGACTCTTCGATCAGGGTACACACCCAGTAGGCCTGGCGCCCTTCGCGGCAAGCCGCGCGGACTCGCTCGATCACCTCGATACGGCGGCTGTCGGCCACCAGCACGGTATTCACCGGGGTACGCCCGGGCGGCAGCTCGTCGAGGATCGAGGTGTCGAGGTCGGCATAGGCGCTCATCGCCAGGGTCCGCGGGATCGGCGTGGCGGTCATGATCAACTGGTGCGGGCAGAGCCTGCCGTCCACGCCCTTCTGGCGCAGGGCCAGGCGCTGCTGCACGCCGAAGCGGTGCTGTTCGTCGATGATCGCCAGTGCAAGGCGCTTGAATTTCACTTCATCCTGGAACAGCGCGTGGGTGCCGACCACCATCGGCGCGCCGTCGCCGATGCGTTCCAGTGCCGCCGCGCGGGCCTTGCCCTTGAGCTTGCCGGCCAGCCAGGCGACTTCGATGTCCAGCGGCTGGAGCCACTTGCTGAAGTTGAGGAAATGCTGCTCGGCGAGGATCTCGGTCGGCGCCATCAGCGCCACCTGGTAGCCGGCCTCTATGGCTTGCAGGGCGGCGAGGGCGGCGACCACGGTCTTGCCGGCGCCGACGTCGCCTTGCACCAGGCGCAGCATCGGTTCGTCCTGGGCCAGGTCGTAGGCGATCTCCGCGCCGACCCGGCGTTGCGCGCCGGTCGGCTGGAAGCCGAGGTTGGCAAGGAAGCGTTTCGGCAAGCGGCTGGCCGCCGGCAAGCGCGGCGCTGCCTGCGAACGCACGGCTTCGCGCAGGCGCTGCAGGGATAACTGGTGGGTCAGCAGTTCTTCGAAGGCCAGGCGCAACTGCGCCCAGTGCCGGCCTTCGGCCAGTTCCTCGATGTCGGCATCCGGCGGCGGCCGGTGCAGGTAGCGGATCGCCTGGTCGAGCGGGCCAAGTTGGTAATCGCGGGCCAGTTCCGCCGGCAGCCAGTCGGGCAGGCTGCTGGGACCGAGCATGGCCAGGGCCTGTTGGCTCAACTGGCGCAGGCGCTGCTGGGTGAGTCCTTCGGTAGTCGGGTAGATCGGCGTCAGGGTCTGCTCCACCGGAATCGGCTCGTCGCCGTTCAGCGCGCGGTATTCCGGATGGTAGATCTCCAGGCCCGAGGCGCCCGGCCGGACTTCGCCGTAGCAGCGCAGGTGGGTGCCGCGCTTGAGACCGTCCTTCTGCGCCTGGCTGAAATGGTAGAAGCGCAGGCTCAGGGTGCCGCTGCCGTCCTGCAGGCGCACCAGCAGGCTGCGGCGGCGCCCCATCACCACGTCGGCGCCGGCCACCACGCCCTCGACCACCGCGTCGGCCCCTGGCCGCAGGGCGCCGATGGCGGTGACGCGGGTACGGTCCTGGTAGCGCAGGGGCAGGTGGAACAGGATGTCCTGCAGGGTTTCCAGGCCTACCCGAGCGAGCTTCTCCGCCAGTGCGGCGCCTACGCCCTTTAGCGCGGTGACCGGGACCCTGGACAGCTCGGTCATGCGATTTGCGGTTGTTCCTGGGTTTGCGGGCGGGCCACCGAGCACAGGCGGATCGAGTCGGCCAGCACTTCGATGGCGCGTGGACGCGGGAAGCTGGCGCGCCAGGCGATGGCAACGGTACGGAACGGCACCGGCGCGCTGAACGGGCGCACTTCGATGACGCCCGGGGCGTAGTGGTGGCTGTCCACCGCGGAGAACGGCAGCACCGAGACGCCCAGTCCGGAGGCGACCATGTGGCGGATGGTCTCCAGCGACGAGGACTCCACCGTGGTGTGCTTGTTCTCGTCGCCCTTGCGCACGGTCGGGCAGGCTTCCAGCACCTGGTCGCGGAAGCAGTGGCCTTCGCCGAGCAGGAGCAGGCTCTTGTCGTTGAGCAGCTCGGAATCGATGCTGGCCTTGGCGGTCCAGGGGTGGTCGGCCGGCATCAGCACATAGAAAGGCTCGTCGAACAGCGGCTTGGTCAGGACGTCGGCTTCCTGGAACGGCAGGGCGATGATGATCGCGTCGAGTTCGCCGGTGCGCAGCTTGTCGCGGAGGATATGGGTGAAGTTCTCCTCGATGTACAGCGGCATCTGCGGCGCGACCCGGTGCAGCTGGGGAATCAGGTGCGGGAACAGGTAGGGACCGATGGTGTAGATGGCGCCGACCTTCAGCGGCGCGGCCAGCTGGTTCTTGCCGGCCTGGGCCAGCTCGCGGATGCCCTGGGCCTGTTCGAGGACCTTCTGCGCCTGGGCGACGATGCCTTCGCCCACTGGCGTCAGGCGCACGGCGCTCTTGCTGCGCTCGAAGATCAGCACCCCCAGCTCGTCCTCGAGCTTCTTCACGCCGACCGAGAGGGTCGGTTGGCTGACGTGGCAACGCTCGGCGGCGCGGCCGAAGTGTTGTTCCTGGGCGAGGGTGACGATGTAGCGCAGTTCGGTGAGGGTCATGGCTGCTCATCCGTTAAGATCGGCCAAGCATAGCGGCTGCACCGCCGCGAACCAACCTCCGGGGGCATGATCGGGCGTGCATTGCAGACGATTCGACGCCTACACTGCCCGCCTTGTTGTAGGAAGGAGACGGCTTCATGTCGCAAACAGTGATGATCGCCGGCTGCGGCGATGTCGGCGGGCGCCTCGGCGAGGCACTGCTGGCCGATGGCTGGCGGGTCCATGGCCTGCGTCGCTCGGTGGACGCCTTGCCGCAGGGGATCCTGCCGGTGGCTGGCGATCTGCAGGCTCCGGAGTGTCCCGCGCAGTGGCCGAGCGAGCCGCTCGACTACCTGGTGTACAGCGCCGCCGCCAGTCAGCACGACGAGGCTGGCTACCGTGCCGCCTACGTCGACGGCCTGCGCCATGTGCTGGGCTGGTTGCAGGCCCACGGCCAGCGGCCCAGGCGCCTGCTGTTCGTCTCCAGCACCGGGGTCTACGCGCAGACCGATGGCGGCTGGATCGACGAGGAGTCGCCGGCGCTTTCCCAGGCCTATTCCGGACGGATCATGCTCGACGCCGAGCAGGTCGCGCTGGACAGCGGGATACCGGCTACCCGCGTGCGCCTGGCCGGCATCTACGGTCCGGGGCGGGAATGGCTGCTCAACCAGGTGCGCCAGGGTTACCGGGTGGTCAGCGAGCCGCCGCTGTATGCCAACCGGATCCACGCCGACGATGCGGCCGGGCTGCTGGCCTTCCTGTTGCGCGCCGATGCCGGCGGCCAGGCGCTGGAGGACTGCTACATCGGTGTCGACGACGCGCCCGTGGCGATGCATGAGGTGGTCGACTACCTGCGCCAGCGCCTGGGCGTCAGCCAATGGGCCGACGAACATTCGGTACGCCGCGCCGGCAGCAAGCGTTGCAGCAACCGCCGCGCCCGGGCGCTCGGCTGGGTGCCGCGCTATCCGAGCTACCGCGAGGGCTACGCGGCGGTGCTCGGGGACGCCTGATGGCTGCCAACCGGTTGTTGGCGCGTCCCTGGCTGCCTGGCGTGGAGCTGTTCCATGCGGACTTCTCCGGCCAGGCGTTCGGCCGCCACAGCCATTCGGCCTTCGCCATCGGCTCGATCCTCCACGGCGTCGGCGGCTACCAGTGCCGCGGGCGGCGCCATGCGCTGCCGGCCGGCACCCTGTCGCTGATGAACCCGGAAGAGCCGCATACCGGGCACGCCGAATCCGAGCGGCTGGTCTACCGGATGCTCTATGTCGAGGAAACGCGCCTGCTCGGCCTGCTCGGCCGCAAACAGTTGCCGCGCGGCTTCGGCGAGCTGAACCCGGCCGACGACGGCAGCGTGGCGGTTGGCCTGGCGCGACTGGCCGAGGACTTCCAGCGCAGCGACGCATTGGGGTTGGAAAGCCGCCTGCTGGCCTTGCTCGAACAGGTCTTCGTGCGCCACGGCGGCTTGCGCCCGGCGGCCGCGGCGCCCCGCGACGGCGGAACCACCGCACGCCTGCGCGATTACCTGGAAGCGCATGCCACCGAGGCGCTCGGTCTGGACCAACTGGCGCAGTTGCTGCAGCGCCATCCGCGCCACCTCATCGAGGCTTTCCGGCGTGCCTACGGCGTGCCGCCGCATACCTACCAACTGCAATGCCGGGTGCGCCAGGCCAAGCGCCTGTTGCTGGAAGAACGGCCGCTGGCGGAACTCGCCCAGCACCTCGGCTTCTACGACCAGGCGCACTTCTCCACGACCTTCCGGCGTTTCACCGGGGTCACTCCGGGGCAGTTCCGGCGCAGCGCCAAGACCTGAGTTTTTTCCAATACGGCGCCCGCCGCGCTGCACAGACTGGAGGCCTTCGCGTTTCGAGGGGCCTTCATGTTCGCCGCGTTCGTCCTTGTCGCCAGTACCCATTTCGCCGCCCTGCTGTCGCCGGGGCCGGACTTCTTCCTGTTGGTGCGCGCCGCCCTGCTGCGCGGCCGGCGCCAGGCCGACGGGGTGGCCGCCGGCATCGCCCTGGCCAACCTCCTGAGCATGCTGCTGGTGCTCGGCCTGCTGGCCAGCGTGCCGGACTCGGCGCACAGCGCCTTGCGCTGGCTGCAGGCGCTCGGCGGACTGTACTTCCTCTGGCTGGCGGGCCAGGCGCTGCTTGCGCAGAGGCGACTGGAAATGCCGGCGCAGCGCGACGTCCCGTCCCGCGGCGGCTATCTGCGCGGGCTGCGCGACGGCCTGCTGGCGAGCAGCCTGAATCCCAAGCTGCCGATCTTCTATGCGGGGCTGTTCGGCGTGCTGGCGCGCTTCAGCCTGCCGGGCTGGGCGCTGGCCCTGTGCCTGGCGTGGATGAGCCTGGCGGTGCTGTGCTGGGACATGGCGCTGGTGCGCCTGCTGGACAGGCCGCGCTGGCGCGGCTGGTTGCAACGGCGGGTAGGTGCGCTGGACCGGCTGTGCGGCGTCCTGCTGCTGGCGCTGGGCGGCTGGCTGGTGCTGGCCGCCCTCTGAGAGGCGTCAGCGCTCCAGCAACCAGACGCGCTTGCCGGGCACGTAGCTGGGCATCTCGTTGGCGCCGGCGGTATTGACCGCTTCGAACAGTTGCAGCTCGTCGTCGTCGAGGCTGAACAGCAATTCGCGGCCGCGGTTGCCTTGTTGCAGCCAGATGCTGTCGTTGTCGCCGCTCATCGCTGCGCAATCGCCGGCCAGGCACAGCGCGTAGCGTTCGGCGCCGGGCAGACCGCTGACCAGGCCATTGGCCTGGAACTCGACCTTGCCGCCCTGGCCCTGGCCTTCGCGGATCTTCCAGCTGCCCTTCAGATAGCTGCCATACAAGGCCCGCTCGAAACCGCTGCCGGCAGGGCTGTTGGCCGCGGGTTGCGGGTCGAGACGGCGGAAACGCTGTTCCGGGCCGTTGGCGCTGGCCTGCTGGATCAGCTCCTTGCCGTCCAGTTCGAGACTCTCCTGGTTGTCGTCGCCATAGAAGGCAACCTTCCAGTGCTCGTCATCGCTCTTGCTCAGGGTCCCTTCGCCCAGTTCGAAGCCGTTGCTGAAGGTGGCTTCGCCTGCCTTGCTGTCGAGCTTCCATTCCAGGTTCGGGCCATAGGCGAGCAGGGCCTCGCGCAGCTTGCCGTCCTTGCTCGCGGCGTCGATCGCGGCCTGGTTGATCCAGGTGCCGGACGGATCGGCCGTGCCGGCGCAGCCGGCCAGCAGGGCGGCGGCTGCGGCGAGGAAAATCACGCGGCGCATCGTGCTACTCCATGCAGAGCGACGGGGCCTTGGGCCCCGTCGCGAACATCCGGCTTATTCGAGGACGACGATGGCGTCCATTTCCACCTGTGCGCCCTTCGGCAGGGCGGCTACGCCGATGGCGGCGCGCGCCGGGTAGGGCTGGGTGAAGTAGCGGCCCATGATCTCGTTGACCTTGGCGAAGTGCGACAGGTCGGTGAGGAAGATGTTCAGCTTGGCGACGTCGTGCAGGTAGCCGCCGGAAGCCTCGATCACCGCCTTGAGGTTCTCGAACACCTGGACGGTCTGCTCCTCGAAGCCCTCCACCAGTTCCATGGTCTTCGGGTCCAGCGGGATCTGTCCGGACACGTAGACGGTATTGCCGGCCTTGATGGCCTGGGAGTAGGTGCCGATGGCGGCCGGGGCGTTGTCGGTGTGGATAACGGTCTTGGTCATGGGAACTCCTTGCTGAAATCGAGTGGGCGCGGGGGCGCCGGATGACACAGGAAAAAGCGGGTCAGCTGCGCAGGCGGGTGATCCGGATCACTCCCTTGAGGGCGCGCAGCTTCTTGATGACGCGGGCCAGGTGGACGCGATCGTGCACGCTGACGACCAGCTGGACCACGCTGATGCGACCGTCGCGCTCGTCCATGCTGATCTTCTCGATGTTGCCGTCGGCCGCGTTGACGCTGGTGGCGAGCAGGGCGATCAGGCCACGCTGGTGCTCCAGCTCGACGCGCAGTTCGACATTGAATTCGCCGGTGACATCCTTGGCCCAGCTGAGCTGGATGCATTTTTCCGGGTTGTGGCGTACTTCGCTGATGTTCTTGCAGCTTTCCAAGTGCACCACCATGCCCTTGCCGGCGGACAGGTGGCCGACGATCGGGTCGCCGGGAATCGGCGTGCAGCACTTGGCGTAGCTCAGGACCAGGCCTTCGGTGCCGCGGATCGCCAGCGGACCCTCGGCGCTCGGCGCTTCCTCGCCCTCGCTGGACAGCAGGCGGCGGGCGACCACGTAGGCCATGCGGTTGCCCAGGCCGATCTCTTCCAGCAGGTCCTCGAAGACTTCCATGCGGTACTCGGCGAGCACGGCCTGGATGCGTTCCTGGGGAATCTTCTCGAGGTGGCTGTCGAAGCCGGTGAGGGTCTTGTTCAGCAGGCGCTCGCCGAGGTTGATCGACTCGGAGCGGCGTTGCAGCTTGAGCGCATGGCGGATATGGGTGCGCGCCTTGCCGGTGACCACGAAGCTCAGCCAGGCCGGGTTCGGCCGGGCGCCCGGGGCGGTGACGATTTCCACCGTCTGGCCGCTCTGCAACGGCTCGGAGAGCGGCGCCAGGCGGCGGTTGATGCGGCAGGCGATGCAACTGTTGCCGACGTCGGTGTGCACCGCGTAGGCGAAGTCGACCGCGGTGGAACCCTTGGGCAGTTCCATGATGCGGCCCTTGGGCGTGAACACGTAGACCTCGTCCGGGAACAGGTCGATCTTCACGTTCTCGATGAATTCCAGCGAGTTGCCGGCGCGCTGCTGCAGTTCCAGCACGCCCTTCACCCATTGCCGGGCGCGGGCATGGGTGCCCTTGGGCGTCTCGTCGTTGGACTTGTACAGCCAGTGCGCGGCGATCCCGTGGTTGGCCATCTCCTCCATCTCGCGGGTACGGATCTGGATCTCGATGGGCACCCCGTGCATGCCGAACAGGGTGGTATGCAGCGACTGGTAGCCGTTGGCCTTGGGAATCGCGATGTAGTCCTTGAAGCGTCCGGGGAACGGCTTGTACAGGCTGTGCACGGCGCCCAGTACGCGATAGCAGGTATCGACCTTGTCGACGATGATGCGGAAGGCGTAGACGTCCATGATCTCGTTGAACGCCTTACGCTTGCCGCGCATCTTCTGGTAGATGCTGTAGAGGTGCTTCTCGCGGCCGATCACCTGGCCTTCCATGCCTTCGCGGGCGAGGCAGTTGACCAGCGACTCCTGGATCTTGCCGACGATCTCGCGGCGGTTGCCGCGGGCCTTCTTCACCGCCTGGCGGATGCGCTCGGCGCGCATCGGGTGCATGGCCTTGAAACCGAGGTCCTCGAACTCCACGCGCATGGTGTGCATGCCCAGGCGGTTGGCGATGGGCGCGTAGATTTCCAGGGTTTCCTTGGCGATGCGCCGGCGCTTCTCGCCGGACAGCACCTCGAGGGTGCGCATGTTGTGCAGGCGGTCGGCCAGCTTGACCAGGATCACGCGGATATCGCGGGCCATGGCCATGGCCATCTTCTGGAAGTTCTCGGCCTGGGCCTCGGCCTTGGTCTCGAAGTTCATCTGGGTCAGCTTGCTGACCCCGTCGACCAGTTCCGAAACCGTCTCGCCGAACTGCGCGGTGAGCGCTTCCTTGGCGATGCCGGTGTCCTCGATCACGTCGTGCAGCATCGCGGCCATCAGGCTCTGATGGTCCATGTGCATGTCGGCGAGGATGTTGGAGACCGCCAGCGGGTGGGTCACGTACGGCTCGCCGCTGCGGCGGCGTTGCCCGTCGTGGGCCTGCTCGGCGTAGTAGTAGGCGCGGCGGACCAGGTTGACCTGGTCCGGCCCGAGGTAGCTCGACAGTCTGTCGGCGAAGGCGTCTATGCCCGGCAAGGGTTCACCCCCTGCCCGTAGGCGGGTTGCGGCGCTCGCAGGCGACGTCGAGCCGAGGCCATGGCTTACAGGGCCTCGGTGTTGGCCTCGTCGTCGAACGCTGCGAACAGCGGTTCGTCCTCGACGATGTCTTCCTGCTGGACGACGTTCTCATCGACCAGGCCGGAAGCGATCTCGCGCAGGGCGACGACGGTCGGCTTGTCGTTTTCCCAGGCCACTTTCGGCTCCTTGCCGCCGGTAGCCAGCTGACGGGCGCGCTTGGTGGCGAGCATGACCAGCTCGAAACGGTTATCGACGTTGTCCAGGCAGTCTTCAACGGTGACGCGGGCCATGGTGTTCCTCGTAACGAAAAGTGAGCCCGACGTTTGCCGGGCGGACTGAATAGTCTAAAAAATCGCCAATCTTTATGGAAGAGCCGATTTAGGCGAGCAGACGACCGAGCAGTTCGGCGTGGCGTTGCTGCTGGGCGTCCTGGCGCAACTGGCGGGCGCGGAAGATCGCCTTGAGGTCGTCCAGGGCGTGGGCGAAATCGTCGTTGATCACCAGGTGATCGTACTCCACGTAGTGGCTCATTTCGCTGACGGCTTCGCGCATGCGCCGCTCGATCACCTCGTCGCTGTCCTGGCCGCGGTTGGTCAGGCGCTGGCGCAGGGCTTCCTGGCTCGGCGGGAGGATGAAGATCGATTGGGCCTCGGGCATCAGCCGGCGCACCTGCTGGGCGCCCTGCCAGTCGATCTCGAGGATCAGGTCGAGGCCTTCGGCGAGGGTTTTCTCGACCCAGCGCTGCGAGGTGCCGTAGAGGTTGCCGAAGACTTCGGCGTGCTCGAGGAACTCGTTGCGTTCGAGCATGGCGAGGAATTCCTCGCGGCTGGTGAAGTGGTAGTTGACCCCGTCCACCTCGCCCGGACGCATGCCGCGGGTGGTATGGGAGACGGACACGCGGACCTCGGGGGCGGCGTCGAGCAGGGCCTTCACCAGGCTGGTCTTGCCGGCGCCGGAGGGAGCGGAAACGATGTACAGGGTGCCGGACATGAGGTGTTCCTGGTGCTTCGTACGGGTTGGAAAGAGATCGGGCGGAGGCGCCCGCCGGTCATTCGATGTTCTGGACCTGCTCGCGCATCTGCTCGATCAGGACCTTGAGGTTGACCGCCGCCTGGGTCGAGCGCGGGTCGAACGCCTTGGAGCCTAGAGTGTTGGCTTCCCGGTTGAGTTCCTGCATCAGGAAGTCCAGGCGCCGACCGGCGGCGCCGCCGGCCTTGAGGACCCGGCGGACCTCGCCGACGTGGGTGGCGAGGCGGTCCAGCTCCTCGGCGACATCGCTCTTCTGCGCCAGCAGGACCAGTTCCTGCTCCAGGCGCTGCGGATCGAGTTCGGCCTTGAGTTCGGCGAAGCGGTCGAGGATCTTCTGCCGCTGGTTGGCCAGCATGGTCGGCACCAGTTCGCGCAGGTTGCCGACTTCCACCAGCATCGCGTCGAGCCGATCGTTGAGCAGCTTCGCCAGCTCCTGGCCTTCGCGCGAGCGGCCGGCCTTGAGTTGCTCCAGGGCCTGGCCGAAGGCTTCCAGGGCGGCGGCGTTGAGCGCCTGCGGATCGGCCGAGTCGGCCACCAGTACGCCGGGCCAGGCCAGCACGGCGAGCGGATCGAGAGGCGCCGGCTGGCGGATCAGGGCGGCTACGCCTTCGGCGGCGGCGACCAGTTGGCGGGCGCGCTCCTGGTCGACCTGCAGGCTCTTGCCGGCGGTTTCCTCGGCGAAGCGCAGGGTGCATTCCACCTTGCCACGCGACAGGCCCTGGCGCAGCGCCTCGCGCACCGCGCCTTCGAGGTCGCGGAAGGCGTCGGGCAGGCGCAGGTGGGGCTCCAGGTAACGGTGGTTGACCGAGCGCAGCTCCCAGCTCAGGGTGCCGTGGGTACCGGCCTGCTCGACGCGGGCGAAGGCGGTCATGCTGTGCACCATGGGTCTACCTCGATAGTCGTGTGGGGAGTGCGTTCGGCGCCGGACGCGCGCGGCTGCCGTGATTCGAGCCGGGCATTGTAACCCACGTCCGGCGGGGCCCGCACGCCGACGGTGGTTGAGAGCCCGGGCTGGCCTCTATAATGGCGGCCAATTCCGCTTTCTCAGTACAGGATATCCACGATGAATCGTCCCAGTGGCCGTGCCGCCGACCAGCTGCGCCCGATCCGCATCACCCGCCATTACACCAAGCACGCAGAAGGTTCGGTGCTGGTCGAGTTCGGCGATACCAAGGTGATCTGCACCGTCAGCGCCGAGTCCGGGGTGCCGCGCTTCCTCAAGGGCCAGGGGCAGGGTTGGCTGACCGCCGAGTACGGCATGCTGCCGCGCTCCACCGGCGAGCGTAACCAGCGCGAGGCCAGCCGCGGCAAGCAGGGCGGTCGTACCCTGGAGATCCAGCGCCTGATCGGCCGTTCCCTGCGAGCGGCGCTGGACCTCAGCAAGCTCGGCGAGAACACCCTGTACATCGACTGCGACGTGATCCAGGCCGACGGCGGCACCCGCACCGCCTCGATCACCGGCGCCACCGTGGCGCTGATCGACGCCCTGGCGGTGCTGAAGAAGCGTGGCGCGCTCAAGGGCAATCCGCTGAAGCAGATGGTCGCCGCCGTTTCCGTGGGCATCTACCAGGGCGTGCCGGTCCTCGACCTGGACTACCTGGAGGATTCCGCCGCGGAAACCGACCTGAACGTAGTGATGACCGATGCCGGCGGCTTCATCGAGGTGCAGGGAACCGCCGAAGGCGCGCCGTTCCGTCCCGCCGAGCTGAACGCCATGCTCGAACTGGCCCAGCAGGGCATGCAGGAGCTGTTCGAACTTCAGCGCGCCGCGCTGGCCGAATGAGCAGACGCCCGGCACTGCCTGCCGGGCCCCGGAGAAGGAGCACTACATGAACGATGTATCCGAAGAGGTCGCCGCGACCCCCGGCCAGGAAGCCCGGCAATGGGCGATGTTCTGCCATTTCGCGGCATTCATCGGCCTGGTGTTTCCCTTCGGCAGCCTGCTCGGGCCGCTGATCGTCTGGCAACTCAAGCGCGAGAGCGATCCGTTCGTCGACGCCCAGGGCAAGGAAGCGCTGAACTTCCAGATCACCGTGGCGCTGGCGATGTTCGTCAGCTTCCTGCTGATGCTGGTGGTGATCGGCTTCTTCCTGCTCGGCCTGGTCTGTCTGGCGGCGCTGGTGTTGACCATCATCGCCGGCATCAAGGCCAACGAAGGCAAGGCCTATCGCTATCCGTTCTGCCTGCGGCTGATCAAGTAGGCCGCACGTGGAATAGAAAAGCCGGCGCATGCGCTGGCTTTTTCGTGTCTGACGGGGCTCAGATGCTCAGTTGCCAGTCGTAGTCGACGATCAGCGGCGCATGCTGGGAGAAGCGCGGCTGGCGCGGCAGCTTGGCGTTGCGCACGAAGCGGCGCAGGCCGGGGGTCAGCACCTGGTAGTCGAAGCGCCAGCCGAGGTTGAGCATCTCGGCCTGTTCGCTGTCCGGCCACCAGCTGAACTGGTCGCCTTCGCGGCTGACTTCGCGCAGGGCGTCGGCATAGCCGAGGTTGCCGAACACTTCGTCCAGCCAGGCCCGTTCGGGCGCGAGGAAGCCCGGCATCTGCTGGCATTCGCGCCAGTTCTTCACGTCCATCTTCTGATGGGCGACGTATAGCGA
This sequence comes from Pseudomonas sp. HMSC057H01, assembly GCF_001836405.1. Lineage (NCBI taxonomy): Bacteria > Pseudomonadati > Pseudomonadota > Gammaproteobacteria > Pseudomonadales > Pseudomonadaceae > Pseudomonas > Pseudomonas sp. HMSC057H01. Next base: position 36,988 of record NZ_KV828387.1, read on the forward strand.
GCCGCAATAGATGTATTCGCGGCGCTTGCGACGCTGCTTGCTCAAGTAATGGGTGAAGTCGTCCATGAACTTGAATTTCTGGTTCAAGCTCTCGTCTCCGCTCTGCCCGGAAGGCAGCAGCAGGGTGGCGATACTCACCTTGTCGAAGTCGGCTTGCAGGTAGCGCCCGTAACGATCGGCCGTTTCGAAACCTAAGCCGCTGATCACAGCTTTGGGCTGCAAACGGCTGTAGAGTGCGACACCGCCCTGTTCGGGTAGCTCGGCATCGCAGGCATAAAGGAAGTAGCCGTCCAGTTGGAAGGACGGGTCATCCAGATCGAAGGCGGAGGCTCGGGTGTCCTGCAAGCAGATCACGTCGGCATTCTGTGCTTGCAGCCAACTGAGCAAACCGCGCTCGGCCGCAGCCTGAATACCATTCACGTTCACACTGATGATCCGCATAAATGGCCCCCAAAATCACGTGCGTGTATGATACCCGAGCTCAAACGGTTTAGCTAAATTCATGCGGCTTGGTGTCATTCATGCAGGCGTATCAGCGCGATTTCATTCGTTTCGCCATCGAGCGCGGGGTTCTGCGCTTCGGTGAGTTCACCCTCAAGTCCGGGCGCACCAGCCCCTATTTCTTCAATGCCGGCCTGTTCGACAGCGGCCTGGCGCTGGCCCGCCTGGGACGCTTCTACGCCGAGGCGGTGATCGACAGCGGAATCGACTTCGACGTCCTGTTCGGCCCGGCCTACAAGGGCATTCCCCTGGCCGCCACCACCGCGGTGGCCCTCGCCGAGCAGCACCAGCGCGACCTGCCCTGGTGCTTCAACCGCAAGGAAGCCAAGGACCACGGCGAAGGCGGCACGCTGGTCGGCGCGCCGCTGAGCGGCCGGGTGCTGATCATCGACGACGTGATCACCGCCGGCACCGCGATCCGCGAAGTGATGCAGATCATCGACGCCCAGGGCGCCAGGGCCGCGGGCGTGCTGATCGCGCTGAACCGCCAGGAGCGCGGCAAGGGCGAGCTGTCGGCGATCCAGGAGGTCGAGCGCGACTTCGGCATGCCGGTGGTGAGCATCGTTTCCCTGGAGCAGGTGCTGGAATATCTTGCCGAAGATGCTGAACTGAAGAAGCATCTGCCGGCGGTAGAGGCCTATCGCGCCCAATACGGTATCTGAACCTTTCACAAGGGACTGGCATGGTCGGACAGGATGTAATGCGTTGCCTGATGGCCCTGGGGCTGGTGCTCCAGGGGCTTTCCTTCGGCGCCCAGGCGGCGCCGGGCGGAGCGGTGGAGCTTTACCGCTACGTCAACGACAAGGGCGTGGTGGTGCTCGACCGCCAGGGTGTGCCGCCGCAGTACATCGGCAAGGGCTACCAGGTCCTCAACGACCAGGGCCGGGTGATCCGCACCGTACCGCCGGCGCCGACCGCCGAGGAGCTGCGGCAGCGCAAGGCGGCCCAGGCCCAGGCCAGTTCCGATGCGCAGTTGCTGCGCCTGTATTCCAGCCTCGAGGACGTCGACCGCGCTCGCGAACGGCGCCTGGCGGAACTGGACGGGCTGAGCAGCGTGGCGCGCGGCAACCTGCAGTCGCTCAAGCTGCAACAGGCCAACCTGCAAGGCCAGGCGGCCAACCAGGAGCGTGCCGGACGTCCGGTGGCGCAGGCGCTGGTGGACCAGCTGGACGATCTCAAGCAGGAGGAAAAGCGCCTGCAGGGTGAGATCGGGCGCTTCCAGAAGGCCCGCGAAGAGGCGGAAAGAACCTATGCCGCCGACCGCGCGCGGCTCTCCCAGCTACTCGGCGTGAGTCCCTGACTCCACTGGCGACTGTCGCTCGAACGCCCTGATCTTCTCGCGCAGCCAGTCCGGTACGGGCTGGCTCTGTCGCTCGTTCGCATCCGCATAGACGTAGACCAGCTCGCCGACGGTGAGCAGCTGCTCGTCGCGCCAGATGCCCAGCTCGAAAACCAGGCTGCTGCGCCCCAGCCGCGCCACGCGGGTGCCGATGTCCAGCCAGTCGTCGAAATGCGCCGGGGCGCGGTATTCCAGGGTGCTCTTCACCGCGAACAGGTCGCCTCCGCCGCGCAGCAGGTCGGCCGGGTAGGACATGCCGAGCTGGCGGTAGTACTCGGTGGTGGCGACGTCTAGATAGGTCAGGTAGTTGCCGTTGAAGACGATGCCCTGCGGATCGACCTCCGCCCAGCGAACCCGCAGGGAATGGAAGAAGGTGTAGTTCTGGCGCTGTGCTGCGCTGCTCATGCCGGCTCCTCGACGCTGCTGCAGACATCGACTCTAGACCGCCATCGCGCGGTGCGAAAGGGCTGGCCGCAGAACCCCCCGTCGCTGGCCCGCATTGCCCTCATCCTCGGGGCGTCGCGGCCTTAGTGTTGTTCGACGAGAACGCACGCCGTGCGCAACGAGAGAGGAACACCATGTCGTCCACGCTCCGCCCCGGACCGGACAACTCGCGCCTTTGCCGCCCGGGGTTGCTGCTTGCCCTGGGCCTGATGCTGGTGGCCTGCGGAGAATCCACGGAGCCACCGGCACGGGCCGCCGATTCCCAGCGTGTCCCTGCGGACCCTGCGTTGGCGCAGGTGTATTCCGCCAGTTGCAAGCTCTGTCACGCCAATCCCGCCTCCGGCGCGCCGCTGACCGGCGATGCCGCTGCCTGGGCGCCACGCCTGGCGCAGGGCATCGACACCCTGCTGGACCACAGCATCAACGGCTACAAGGGCATGCCGCCCATGGGCATGTGCATGCAGTGCTCGGAAGAGCAGTTCCGGGCTTTGATCGATTTCATGTCCGCAGCGCAGGACCGATAGGGGATACCGGCATGCCAAGTCATCTGTCGCGACGCCAGCTCCTGCAACGGGCGGGAGCGCTCGGTGCGTTCGCCGCCATGGTGGGAAACCCCGCGCTGGCGGAGTTGCTCCGCGCACCGCGCCTGATTCCCTGGCGCAACTGGTCCGGCGCGCAAAGCTGCCTGCCCCTGGCGCGGGAGGCACCGAAAGACCTCGACGAACTGGTCCGGGTCATCCGCCAGGCGTCCGGCAGGATCCGCCCGGTGGGCTCCGGCCATTCGTTCAGCGCGTTGGTCCCGACCGACGGCACCCTGCTCTCACTCGCCTACTTCAGCGGCTTGCTCAGCCACGACAGCGCGACCCTCCAGGCCGAGTTCGGCGGCGGTACGCCGATGTCGCAGATGGGCGCTCCGCTCAAGGAGATCGGCCAGGCGCTGGTGAACATGGCCGACATCGATTACCAGACCCTGGCTGGCGCCATCGCTACTTCCACCCATGGCACCGGGGTCGGCTTCGGTTCCTATTCCGCCCAGGTTCGCGGTCTGCAACTGGTCACCGCGAGCGGCGAGGTGCTCGAGTGCGACGCCAAGCGCAACGTGGAGGTGTTCGATGCCGCGCGGGTCTCGCTGGGGGCGCTGGGCGTCGTGACCCGGGTGCGCCTGCAGAACCGCGCGGCCTACCGCCTGCGTGAACGGCAGTGGATCGCCCGGACCGAGGAATTGCTGGAGGACGTGGAGAAGAACACGCGCGAGAACCAGCACTGGGAGATGCTGGTGGTGACCCACTCCGACTACGCCCTGTCGATCGCCCTCAACGAGACCGACGAGCCGAAGACCCCGCCCCTGGACCCGGCGAAGGAAGGCGGCAACGAGTTCGTCGGCCTGATCGAAGGTCTCGACAAGTACCTCAGCGACTTCCCGGAGACCCGCCGCACCCTGCTCAACAGCCTGCGCCATTTCGCCCGCTTCGACGAGCGGGTCGACGATTCCTATGCGGTCTACGCCAACGTGCGCAACGTGCGCTTCAACGAGATGGAGTATTCGGTCCCCGCCGAGCATGGCCCCGCCTGCCTGCGGGAAATCCTCGCGCTGATCCGCGACAAGGACCTGCGCACCTGGTTTCCCATCGAGTACCGCTACGTGAAGGCCGACGACATTCCCCTGAGCATGTTCGAGGGCCGCGACAGTTGTTCCATTTCCGTGCATCAGCACTACAGCATGGACCACCACAACTTCTTCGCCGCGGTGGAACCGATCTTCTGGAAATACGCCGGGCGTCCGCACTGGGGCAAGCTGCATGGCCTCAACGCGCACCAGTTGCAGGGGCTCTATCCGCGCTGGAAGGCGTTCGCCGAGGTGCGCCAGGCGCTGGATCCCCGCGGGCGGTTCCTCAATGCGCACCTCTCTTCCATCCTGGGCGTGACCTGAAAGGAGCGACGCCGTGAATCGACGCAAGTTCATGTTCGCCGGCCTCGGGGCCGGCGCGCTGCTGGCGGGAACTGCCGCCTGGATGCGTCCCGCCGACCGTGGCGGGCCGTACGACGACTATTTCCGCGCGCTGAACCGCGAACTCAAGGCCAATGGCCCGATGTGCCCGGTGCTGCTCATCGACCTCGATCGCCTGGACCACAACATCGATGTGGTGATGCGTTCGGTCCGCCGCGGCGGCAAGCATCTGCGGCTGGTGGAGAAGTCGCTGCCCTCGCCCGGCCTGCTGGCGTACATCGCCAGGCGCGCCGGCACCCGGCGGCTGATGTCCTTCCACCAACCGTTCCTCAACCACGACGCGGTCGCTTTTGCGGATGCCGACATCCTCCTTGGCAAGCCGTTGCCGGTGCGTTCGGCGGAACTGTTCTACCGCGAGCACAAGGGTGCGTTCGACCCGGCGCGGCAGCTGCAATGGCTGATCGATACGCCGCAGCGCTTGCGTCAGTACCTGGCGCTGGCCCAAGGGCTGGGGACCCGGATGCGCGTCAACATCGAACTGGACGTCGGCCTGCATCGCGGCGGGGTGGCCGACCAGGCCGCGCTGGGTGAATTGCTGGCGCTGATCGCGGCGCATCCGCAGCACCTGGAGTTCGCCGGCTTCATGGGCTACGACCCCTTCGTCGGAATGGGCGTGCCGGGCATCCTCGGTTCGCCCGAGGAGCTGTTCGCCAAGGTCATGGCGCTCTACCAGGGACATGTCGACTTCGCCCGCCAGCGCTTCGCCGCGCTGTGGACGCCACAACTGACCCTGAATACCGCCGGCAGCCCCAGCTATCGCATGCACGAGAAGGAAACGCTGAGCAGCGAGGTCTCGGTGGGCACCGCCATGCTCAAGCCGAGCCACTACGACCTGGCGTCCCTGGCCGAGCATGTGCCGGCCGTCTACATCGCCACGCCGGTACTCAAGAGCACCGGCGCGGTGCAGATCCCGGCGCTGGACGGCAAGTCGCGGCTGTTTTCCTGGTGGGACCCCAACCAGCGCGGCACCTTCTTCATCTACGGCGGCAACTGGATGGCCGACTTCGCCTCGCCCGAGGGACTGCGCAGCAACGGCATCTACGGGCGCAGCTCGAACCAGGAAATGGTCAACGGCTCGCCTTCGGTGGGCCTGGAGGTGGACGACCAGGTCTTCCTGCGGCCGACCCAGAGCGAGGCGGTGCTGCTGCAATTCGGCGACCTGCTGGCGCTGCGCGGCGGGCGGATCGTCGAGCGCTGGCCGGTTTACGCCTAGGACGCCTGGCGCTTTTCCTCGTCGATGGCGGCAGCCCGCGGATACCGGGCTGCCGCTTCGTTCCGATGCCTCAGAGTTCGAACGGAATGGTCAGCTTGGCCCAGAGCATGTCGCCCTCGGGGCGGTTCTCCACGTCGAATTCCTTGGCCCAGCGGATCTCCGCGCTGGCGTACTTGAGGAAGGTCAGGTGCACGGCCGGGCCGATGGCGAAGACCTGGCCGCGTACGCCATCGTCGACTTCCTCGCCGAAACCGAACACCCGTACGGTCTCGCCGTTCTGTTTGTCGTCGGTGGTCTGCTTGAGGTAGTAGCCGTTCAGGCCGAGGCGCAGGTTGTCGGTCACCCGGTAGCTGGCGGAATAGTCGAAATGGAAGATCTGCCCCGAGCGATAGTCGGTGTCGTGGTTTTCCATGTTGAAGCTGTAGGTGGCCTTCAGCGACAGCTCGGTGCGTTCGGTGGGCAGCCAGGTGAAGGAGAACAGCGGCTTGTAGGTGTAGAAGTTGTTGCTGGTGTTGGCCAGCCGCTCGGCATCGTACTTGCCGGTGGGCACGGTGACCTCCATGGCGGCGGCCAGGGTCAGGTCCTTGCCCATGTCCCAGAGGATGATCGGCGCGAAGGTGGTGTCACCCATGCTTTCCCGTTCGTCGCTCAGGCCGAACGCGGCCACCCGTTGGCGGATATAGGGCTGGGCGATGTAGCCGCCCAGGCGCCCGCCGAAGATCCGCAGCGGGCTCAGGTAGTCCAGGCGAGGGATGATCGCATCCGAGCTGATCTTCACGTCGGACACCTTGCCGCCGAAGGAGCTGATGTTCAGCTTCCTGGCTTCGTAGTGGTTGTAGTAGACGTTGAAGGCGAACATGTGGTCCGGGAGGTTGTCGACGTCCAGTGGCAGGGTGAAGAAACCGTCGGTTCCTGGACCTATGTTGTCCACGCCGCCTTCGCTGGCATGGGTGCAGCAGCTGAAGGCGAGGGTGACGCAGGCGGCCAGGCGCAGGGGCCTGCGGGGGTGGGTCGGATTCATGGGCGGGCTCTTATTATTGTTTGGCGTGGCTCGGGGTACGGCATAGGAATAAGCCCTATCGACAGGCCGAGGCAGGGCATTGACGGTCAGCGAGGGGGGGATTTGCGGACACCGTGCAATGCTTTGTTACATCTGTGCGGAACGCTATATGATGGGACGCTCATCCCATGTCGCGATCCACCGCCAGAACAAGAACGAAGCCGAGACCGGCTCAGGATTTCGCCCATGCACAACAATGCCGCCGATGCGCGCTACGAACTCGCCCAGGTATCCACCTTCCTGCTGCAGACGCTGGCCGAGGTGGTCGAAGGCCATGGCGTCGATCCCGCGCGGCTGTGCCGGGGCCTGGGCTTCACCGTCGAAGACCTGCAGGACCCTACCCAGCGCATCTCCTACCGCCAGGCCGTGAGCATGATCCAGCGTGCCCTCCAGGCCCTGCCGGAGCGGGGGCTGGGGCTGTGGGTCGGACACCAGAACGTGCTCGGCACCCTTGGCCTGCTGGGCCATGTGCTGTCGCTGTGCCGGACCCTGCGCGACGCGTTCGACATCGGCGTGCGCTACCAGCACAGCTCGGGCGGGATCGTCACCTCCAGCGTCTACCAGCAGGGCGAAACCTTCTTCGTCGAGGTCGAATGCCACCTGCCCAGCAGTGAGGTGCAGGTGTTTGCCATCGAGGAGTTCTTCGCCAGCCTGCTGGTGTATGGGCGTGCCCTGGTCAGCCCGGCGTTCGAACCGCTGGGCATCGAACTCATCCATGCCGCTCCGCCCTACGCGGGCGAGTACCTGCGCCTGCTGGGGCCCCAGGTACGCTTCGGCTGCCTGCACAACCGCATGGCGATCGCCAGCCACTGGCTGGACATGCGCCTGCCCAACCACAACCTGCCGGCGTTGCGCCAGGCGCTGGCCCTGCTGGAGCAGGAAAGCACCCAGGTGCACCGGAAACTCGACCTGGTCCAGGCGGTGGAACGGGCCATCGCCCGCGACCTCAGCCTGGGCAGCCAGATCGAAAGGATTTCCGCCGAACTGAACATGAGCAGCCGCACCCTGCGGCGCCGGCTGGCCGAACACGGGCTGACCTTCGAGGCGTTGCTGGAGCAGGTGCGGCGAGGGCGGGCGATGAGCCTGCTGGGCAACCCCGGGATGTCCATCGAACGTATCACCGAGGAAGTGGGATATCGTGATATCCGCAGTTTCAGGCGCGCGTTCAAGCGTTGGACGGGAGTGAGCCCGGCGACCTTCCGTAGCGAGGGCACGAGCCCGTTGGACCAGGTCTTCACGCTGGCCGCGCGACGCTAAGGGAGAACCGCCATGGCGCGCCGGAGCGCGCCGTGGCGGGCGATCAGTGACGCTTGCGGTTGCTGATCAGGGTGCCGACGCCGCTGTCGGTGAAGATTTCCAGCAGCACGGCATTCGGCACCCGGCCATCGATGATGTGCGCGCTGGTCACGCCGCCCTGCACCGCTTCCAGGGCGCAGCGGATCTTCGGCAGCATGCCGCCGTAGATGGTGCCGTCGGCGATCAGCTCGTTGACCTGTTCGGTGGACAGCCCGGTCAGCACCTGGCCCTGCTTGTCCATCAGGCCGGCGATGTTGGTCAGCAGCATCAATTTCTCGGCCTTCAGCGCTTCCGCCACCTTGCCGGCCACCAGGTCGGCGTTGATGTTGTAGGACTCGCCGTTGCTGCCCACGCCGATCGGCGCGATCACCGGAATGAAGTCGCCCTTGACCAGCATGTTCAGCAGCCCGACGTTGACCCCGGTGACTTCGCCCACATGGCCGATGTCGATGATCTCCGGCTTGGTCATCTCCGGGGTCTGGCGGGTCACGGTGAGCTTCTTCGCACGGATCAGCTCGGCGTCCTTGCCGGTCAGGCCGATGGCGCTGCCGCCGTGGCGGTTGATCAGGTTGACGATGTCCTTGTTCACCTGGCCGCCGAGGACCATCTCCACCACGTCCATGGTCGCCGCATCGGTGACGCGCATGCCGTCGATGAAGTGGCTCTCGATCGACAGGCGCTTGAGCAGGTCGCCGATCTGCGGGCCGCCGCCATGCACCACCACCGGGTTGATGCCGACCGCTTTCATCAGCACCACGTCGCGGGCGAAGCCGGCCTTCAGCTCCTCGCTCTCCATGGCGTTGCCGCCGTACTTGATCACCAGCGTCTTGCCGACGAAGCGGCGGATGTAGGGCAGGGCCTCGGAAAGGACCTTGGCAACCTGGGCGGCGTCATCGCGACTCAGGGTCATGGGGAGCTCCGACATGTCAGAAGGGCACGGGCAGCGAGGAATCCACTGCCTTCAGTTGGTTACGGAAGACGGTCTTGATGCGCTCCAGCTCTTCCTCGGTGTCCGCTTCGAAGCGCAGGACCAGCACGGGAGTGGTGTTGGAGGCGCGTACCAGGCCCCAGCCTTTGGGGTAGTCGACCCGCACGCCGTCGAGGGTGGTGATGTTGCCTTCGCCCCATTGGGCGTCGCGTTGCAGCGCCTCGATGATGGCGAACTTGCTGTCCTCGGTGACGGTGATGTTGATTTCCGGGGTGGAAATGTCGCTCGGGAAGGCCGAGAACACGTGCTCGCTGTCGCGCTGGTCCTGGCTGAGGATTTCCAGCAGGCGGGCGGCGCTGTAGATGCCATCGTCGAAGCCGAACCAGCGCTCCTTGAAGAACACGTGGCCGCTCATCTCGCCGGCCAGCAGGGCGCCGGTTTCCTTCATCTTCTTCTTGATCAGCGAGTGGCCGGTCTTCCACATCACCGGACGGCCGCCGTAGCCGCTGATCAGGGCGATCAGACGGCGGGTGCACTTGACGTCGAAGATGATGTCGGCCCCCGGGTTGCGCGAGACCACGTCCTTGGCGAACAGCATCAGCAGGCGGTCCGGATAGATGATGGTACCGGTATTGGTGACCACGCCGACGCGGTCGCCGTCGCCGTCGAAGGCCAGGCCCAGGTCGGCGTTCTCGGCCTTGACCTTGGCGATCAGGTCCTTCAGGTTCTCCGGCTTGCCCGGGTCCGGATGGTGGTTCGGGAAGTTGCCGTCGACCTCGCAGTACAGCGGGATCACGCTGCAGCCCAGGGCCTCGATCAGCTGCGGGGCGATCACCCCGGCCACGCCGTTGCCGCAGTCGACCACCACCTTCATCGGCTTGGCCATGGCGATGTCGTCGCGGATCTGCTTGAAGTAGCGCGGCAGGATGTCGACCTGCTCTACGCTGCCGACGCCGGATGCCAGGTCGTTTTTCTCGATGCGCTCGCGCAGGGCCTGGATCTGCTCGTTGGCCAGGGTCTCGCCGGCGACCACGATCTTGAAGCCGTTGTAGTCCGGCGGGTTGTGGCTGCCGGTCAGCATCACCCCGGACTTGCCCTCAAGCACGTTGGCCGCGTAGTACAGCACCGGGGTAGGCACCATGCCCACGTCGCTGACCTGGCAACCGCAGTCCACCAGGCCCTGGATCAGCTGCTTGACCAGTTCGGGACCGGACAGGCGGCCATCGCGGCCGACAGCGACGCACGGTTCGCCGCGGGCGAGGCTTTCCGAGCCGATGGCGCGACCGATCCAGTAGGCGGTCTCGGCGGTGAGGGTATCGCCTACCACGCCGCGGATGTCGTAGGCGCGGAAGATGCTGGCGGGCAGCGTCGGTGCTTTTGCAGTGCTCATGATGGGGGTTTGCTCCAATCCCAGGAGGTCCTGGTCTTCATCGAGAATGTCGATATCCAGAATGTCGGTGTTCTGGAACAACGGATCTGCCAATGCCGGCTCCTCGCGAGGAGGCGCTTTCGCCACCGCCACCGCCACCGGCGCTGCCTTGGCAGGGCTGGGCGCGCTGGTCGGCTCCGGCTTGCGCCGCGGCTGGCGGGCCAATGCCTGGATCAGCGGGGCGAAGCCCGGCAGGCTAGGCACAGGGGGTTTGGCAGTGCGTTGCCCGCCGAGTTCCTGAAGATACTGACCGAGGGTCAGGACATCCTGGTGCAGGCGGCGCAACAGCGACGAACGGGTGAGGTAGGCGCCGAGGATGCCGCCGAGCAGGGCCAGCAGCGCCGCGAGTGCCAGCAGCAGCGGCGAGGCCTGGGTCGAGGCGACGCTGCCGGGCGTGTAGTTCAGTTTCCAGTTCGGATTGCCGCTGTCCAGCGCTTGCGCACCCTTGCCCGGCGCCGGCATACCGCGTTGCAGCAGCACCTGGGCCGGTGCGCCGGAGAACTGCTGGACCAGTTGCACCTGGCCGGCATCGCCCGGCAAGGGCGGCAGGGCGCGCAGCAGCCGTTGCAGGTCGACCGCCAGCAGCAGCGTGCCTTGCAGGCTCTGGTCGGCGCCGCGCACCGGCGCGGCGCTGTACAGCAGCCAGCGCTGGCCGACCTTGTAGGCTTCGGCGGCGACGTTCTGGCCACTTTCCACCCGGTGCAGGATATCCAGGGCGGCGAAGCTGACCGGGCCGGGGCTGTCGTTGTCCTGGGTGGCCTGACCGGGCGCGTTCAGGTGGGCATCGACCACGCCGTCCCAGGCCAGCAGGCTGCGCTGGGCGGCCTCGATGCGGGCGGCGTCGCCGCTTTGCAGGGCTTCGAGGGCGAGGGGGCTGGCCGCGGCGGCGCGGGTGTCGGCGGCGAGTTGCTGCAAGGCTTGGCGCAAGGCGCCGGCCTGGCCTTCGGCCCAGGCCGCGTCCAACTGGCGCTGCTGTGCCTCACCGGCGCCGCCGAAGACGCCGAACCAGAGCAGGGCGCCGGCGGCCGCCACGCCCAGCAGGCTGGCGCCTATGCCGGGCAGCAGGTCCTTGCCGTCAGCGCGTTCGGACGCTGCCTTGCGCGGCTTCTTTTCCGGTTCGAGCAGGTCGCCCAACTCGTTCCCATCCTTGGCGGTGCGCTGGAAAAGCTTCATGCCGCGTCTCCTCGGCGTCTCGTCCTGTGTTCGGGGTCAGTGGCTGCCGGAATGGCCGAAGCCGCCGGCGCCGCGCTGGCTTTCGTCGAACTGCTCGACCAGCTCGAAATGCGCCTGCACCACCGGCACCAGTACCAACTGCGCGATGCGCTCGCCGACGGCGATGGTGAACGGCGACTCGCCGCGGTTCCAGCAGGACACCATCAGCTCGCCCTGGTAGTCCGAGTCGATCAGGCCGACCAGGTTGCCCAGCACGATGCCGTGCTTGTGGCCCAGGCCGGAGCGCGGCAGAACCAGGGCGGCGAGGCCGGGATCGGCGATGTAGATGGACAGGCCGGTGGGAATCAGCAGGGTCTGGCCCGGGCCGAGGACGGTGTCTTCCTTGAGCATGGCGCGCAGGTCGAGGCCGGCCGAGCCCGGCGTGGCGTACTGCGGGAGCGGGAAGTCGGAGCCCAGGCGGGGGTCGAGGATCTTGGCTTGGAGAGAGTGCATCAGTAACTCATTGCTGGTTGAGGCGGTCGGCGATGAAGGCGATCAGCTGGCGAGCGATCTTGCCCTTGCTGGTCTGGGCGAAGGTGCTCGGATGCAGGTCGCGGTCGATCACCGTGATCGCGTTCTCGTCGCTGTTGAAGCCGATCGAGGGGTTGGCCACGTCGTTGGCGACGATCAGGTCGAGGTTCTTGTCCTTCAGCTTGCGTGCAGCATAGTCCAGCAGGTTTTCGGTTTCTGCGGCGAAGCCCACGCTGAAGGGACGATCCTCGCGCTGTGCGAGGGTGGCGAGAATGTCGGGATTGCGCACCAGCTGCAAGAGCAAGCCCTCGCCGCTGGTAGGGTCTTTCTTCAGTTTGTGCGCGGCGACCACTTCCGGGCGGTAGTCGGCGACCGCCGCGGAGGCGATCAGCAGGTCGCAGGGCATTGCCGCCTCGCAGGCGGCCAGCATGTCGCGGGCGCTGACCACGTCGACGCGCTGCACCCGGTCGGGCGTCGGCAGGTGCACCGGGCCGGTGACCAGGGTCACCCGTGCGCCGGCTTCCACCGCCGCCTCGGCGAGGGCGAAGCCCATCTTTCCGGAACTGTGGTTGGTGATGTAGCGCACCGGATCGATGTTTTCCTGGGTCGGGCCGGCGGTGATCAGCACATGCACGCCGGTCAGCGCCTGGCGCTGGAAGCAGTCGGCGGCGCGCTGCGCCAGTTCCTCGGCTTCGAGCATGCGCCCGAGGCCGACGTCGCCGCAGGCCTGGCTGCCCGCTGCCGGACCGAACAGGTGGAAGCCGCGCTGGCGCAGCAGCTCGGCGTTGGCCTGGGTCGCGGTGTCGCGCCACATGGCCTGGTTCATCGCCGGTGCCAGGGCGATTTGCGCGTCGGTGGCCAGCACCAGGGTGGTCAGCAGGTCGTTGGCCACGCCCTGGACCAGGCGCGCCATGAGGTCGGCGGTGGCCGGTGCGATCAGCACCAGATCGGCCCAGCGGGCTAGTTCGATGTGGCCCATCGCGGCTTCCGCCGCCGGGTCCAGCAGATCGGTGTGCACCGGATGGCCGGACAACGCCTGGAGGGTCAGGGGCGTGATGAACTCGCGGCCGCCCTGGGTCATCACCACTCGGACTTCAGCGCCCTGGTCGCGCAGGCGGCGGACCAGTTCGGCGCTCTTGTAGGCGGCAATGCCGCCGCCCACGCCGAGGACGATGCGTTTCCGATAGAGCCGCTGCATAGGCTTGCCTTAATAAGGAAATGGATGACATGCGCTTCGGCAAACGCGCCTCCCCAGGTCGTCTGCCGCGCAAAAAGGATGGGCTAAGATAGCACAGCGTCCGCACGGGAACAGCGGGCGGGCTCGATGGGGAAAGCGAATGAGCATCCGCGATTGGCCCGAAGCCGAACGGCCTCGGGAGAAGCTTCTGGAGCAGGGCGCGGCGGCCCTTTCCGATGCCGAGCTGTTGGCGATCTTCCTGCGCACGGGAGTGACCGGTTGCAGTGCGGTCGAGCTGTCGCGGCGGCTGTTGAGCGAGTTCGGCGGGCTGCGTGCCCTGCTCGAGGCGGACCTCGCCTCGTTCTGCGGCCATCTCGGGCTCGGCGTGGCCAAGTATGCGCAATTGCAGGCCGTGCTGGAGATGGGCCGGCGCCACCTGGCCGAGCGCCTGCGTCGCGATTCGATACTGGAGAGCCCGCAGGCGGTGCGCGACTATCTCAAGGCGCGCCTGCGCCACGAGCAGCACGAGGTGTTCGCCTGCCTGTTCCTCGACACGAGGCACCGGGTCCTGGCGTTCGAGGTGCTGTTCCAGGGCAGCATCGATGGCGCCAGCGTCTACCCGCGCCAGGTGGTCAAGCGCACCCTGGCGCACAACGCGGCGGCGCTGATCCTGACCCATAACCACCCTTCCGGCGACGCCCGTCCGAGTCTCGCCGACCGCCAGCTCACTGCGCGCCTCAAGGAAGCCCTGGCGCTCATCGACGTGCGGGTGCTCGACCACTTCATCATCGGCGACGGCGAGCCGCTGTCGCTGGCCGAATACGGTTGGCTGTGAGCGTTCGACGAAGGGCTCAGCCCAGGCGCCGCTCGATGCCCGCCAGCAGGCGCCGGCGGATCAGTCCGCTGACCGGGCGGATCGCCAACCAGTAGGGGGTGAAGCGCAGGCGGCTGGCGCGATCGGGGCAGAACACCCGGGTTTCCGTGTGCAGCAGGGTAGCGCCGGCGCGTCGATCAGCCGCTGATGGCGCTCGCTGAACTGCCAATGCGGCAGGTAGAGACGGTCGAGATCCATCGCTGGGTTCTCCCGGGCGTGGCCTTCAGCGTTTCACGGCGACCCGCGAGAAATCCTGGCGACCGAACGGATTGACCTGGTAGCCCTGCACCTCCTGGCGGGTCAGGGCGAAGGCGGTCGGGTGGGCCAGGGGCAGCCAGAGCGCCTGTTCGTGGATCAGTTTCTGCGCCTGGTGGTACAGGCCGGTGCGTTGTTCCTGGCTGCTGGCGGCCTTGCCGTCGGCAATCAGCTTGTCCAGGCCGGGGTCGCAATAGCGCGCGAAGTTGAGCCCCGACTTGACGCTGGCGCAGCTGAATTGCGGAGTGAGGAAGTTGTCCGGATCGCCGTTGTCGCCGGCCCAACCCATGAACAGCAGGTCGTGTTCGCCGTTCTTGGCGCGACGGATCAACTCGCCCCATTCGATGACGCGGATGTTGGCCTTGATCCCGGCCTCCGCCAGGTCGGCCTGGAGCAGTTGGGCGCCGAGGCTCGGGTTGGGGTTGAGCAGGCTGCCGGACGGGCGGGTCCAGATGTTCAGCTCGGGAAGCTGCTTGCCAGCCAGCAGCTTGCGCGCCTGTTCGGGGTCGTGCGGGTAGGCGGGAATATCCCTGGCATAGCTCCAGGTGTTTGGCGGATAGATGCCGGTGGCGGCACTGGCGCTGCCTTCGAATACCGCCTGCAGGTAGCTGGTGCGGTCGAAGGCCAGGTTGATCGCCTGGCGCACCTTGGGATCGTCCAGCGGCGGATGCTGGGTATTGAGGGCGACGAAGGCGGTCATGAAGGCCGGCGTCTGCTCGACCTTCAGGCTGGCGTCCTTGCGCGCGCTCTCCACGTCCAGCGGCTTCGGCGACAGGGCGATCTGGCATTCGCCGCGGCGCAACTTCTGCAGGCGCACGTTGGCGTCCGGGGTAATGGCGAAGATCAGCGCGTCGACCGCCGGCTTGCCGGCGAAGTACTCGGGGTTGGCGGCGTAGCGCACCACCGCGTCCTTCTGGAAGCGCTTGAACACGAACGGCCCGCTGCCGATCGGCGCGGTGTTGAGCTTTTCCGGGGTTCCGGCCTTCATCAACTGGTCGGCGTACTCCGCCGAATAGATGGAGGCGAAGCCCATGCTCAGCATCGGCAGGAAGGTCGCGTCGGGGTGGTCGAGAACGATCAGCACCTGGTGGTCGCCGCTTTTCTCCACCCGCTTGATCAGCTCCGGTAGTTGCATCGACTGGGCGTGCGGGAAGCCGTTCTGCGCCACCTTGTGCCAGGGATTGGCCGGATCGAGCATGCGCTGGAAGCTGAACACCACGTCGTCGGCGTCGAGCGTACGGCTCGGCTTGAAGTAGGCGGTGCTGTGGAAGTGCACGCCCTGGCGCAGGTCGAAGCGATAGCTCAGGCCGTCGTCGGACACCGACCAGCGCTCGGCCAGCGAGGGCACCACCGTCCCCTTGCCGGCGTCGAACTCGACCAGGCGATTCATCAGCACATCGGCCGAGGCGTTGGTGGTGGTCAGCGAGTTGTACTGGACCACGTCGAAGCCCTCGGGGCTGGCCTCGGTACACACACTCAAGGTGGCAGCGGCGGCGGGCTGGGCGAGCAGCAGGGGGGCGAGGAACAGGGAGAAAGCGGCGAGGCGCATGACGGGCTCCATTCGAACGGTTAACATGCCCATCCGCAGCGGTTGGGCGCAGTCATGCAAGGCCGTTGGCGACCTTGAATCGCTACCCTAGACCATGCGGCGGGCAGCGACAACGAGGCAAGGCGACGAACGGCCGCGGTGCGAAGCCCGCAGTGAGGCGGGCCGCGGCTGCGCCATGGGCCTTCGCCCTTGCGGCGCGGGGCGCCTTTCTGATATAAAGCTGCGCTCTTTTCTGGGGCCACGCTCTCCTTCGTCGGGATGCAGCGGGTAAGACCCCGGTGAAACTGAGTATCGAACTTGAGTTAAAGCAGCCAACCCATGCCGGGTTGGGCATGAGGTTATAGAGGGCTGAGGCATGTCTAGAGTCTGTCAAGTAACCGGTAAGGGTCCGGTTACCGGGAATAACATTTCCCACGCACACAACAAAACCCGCCGCCGTTTCCTGCCGAACCTGCAGCACCACCGTTTCTGGGTCGAGTCCGAGAAGCGCTTCGTACGTCTGCGCGTTTCCGCCAAGGGCATGCGTATCATCGACAAGCGTGGCATCGAGGCCGTCCTGGCTGACCTGCGTGCCCGCGGCGAAAAATTCTAAGGAGCTGAATCATGCGTGAATTGATTCGTCTGGTGTCCAGCGCCGGTACCGGCCACTTCTACACCACCGACAAGAACAAGCGTACCAAGCCTGAGAAGATCGAGATCAAGAAGTACGATCCGGTCGTTCGTCAGCACGTGATCTACAAGGAAGCCAAGATCAAGTAATTGATCCGGCACCTTGCGAAAAGCCCGCCATCCGGCGGGCTTTTTCATTTCCGGCGTACGAACTCCCGGGCTGGTGCACAAAAAAGCCCGCCAGGTGGCGGGCAAGGGTAACAAGCATTCGGGATGAAGCCGGGGCTCAGGCCTTGGCTTCGAAGATCACATAGACCTTGCGACAGGCTTCGAGCACTTCCCAGGTGCCCTGGAAGCCGGCGGGGATCACGAAGCGGTCGCCGGCGCGCACGGTCTTGGCGTTGCCGTGCCGGTCGCGCAGCACCGAGACGCCCTGGATGATCTCGCAGTACTCGTGTTCGGTGTAGTTCACCGTCCACTGGCCCACGGCGCCTTCCCAGATACCGGCGTTGAACTGCCCGCAGGGGCTGCCGTAGTGGTTGCGCACGCTCTGTTTCGGGTCGCCCTTGAGGATTTTCTCCGGCGCCGGGCTGTAGTGTTCCGGAGCGCTGTTGGCCTGGGCGAAGTCGACGATCTGTTCGATGTTCATGCTGACTCTCGGTTCTTGTGGTTCTGGCCAGTTGGAGGCAGGGCGGCGCCAGCCGCCCGCCTGGATCAGACGCTGGCGCGGATGGCCTGGGCCAGGCGCTCGACGATCTGGTCGATGTGGGGCTTGTCGATGATCAGCGGCGGCGACATGGCGATGATGTCGCCGGTCACCCGGACCATCAGGTCGTGCTCCCAGAAGCAGCGCTCGAAGACGTCGTAGCCGCGCTTGCCGGGGCCGTCCGCGTGCGGCGCCAGTTGCACGCCGCCGACCAGGCCGACGGCGCGGATGTCGACCACGTTGGGCAGGTCGCGCAGGCTGAACAGCGCGTCCTGCCAGTAGCCTTCCAGTTCGACGGCCCGCTGGAACAGGTCGTCGCGACGGTAGATGTCCAGGGTCGCCAGGGCGGCGGCGCAGGCTACCGGGTGGCCGGAATAGGTATAGCCGTGGAAGAACTCGATGGCGCCCTGCGGGCCTTGCATGAAGGCGGCGTGGATCTTCTCGTCGACGAATACGGCGCCCATCGGGATGCTGCCGTTGGTCAGCCCCTTGGCGCAGGTCAACAGGTCCGGGACGACGCCCCAGCGCTGCGCGGCGAAGGCTTCGCCGACGCGGCCGAAACCGGTGATCACTTCGTCGAAGATCAGCAGGATGCCATGCTTGCGGGTGATCTCGCGCAGCCGCTGAAGGTAGCCCTTGGGCGGCAGCACCACGCCGGCCGAGCCGGACATCGGCTCGACGATCACCGCGGCGATATTCTCGGCGCCGTGCAGGGTCACCAGGCGTTCCAGCTCCTCGGCCTTTTCCGCACCATGCTCGGGCAGGCCGACGGTGAAGGCGTTGCGGGCGACGTCCAGGGTGTGCGGCAGGTGGTCGACCCCCGGCAGCAGGTTGGCGGAGAAGGCCTTGCGGTTGTTGACCATGCCGCCTACCGACAGGCCGCCGAAGCCGACCCCGTGGTAGCCCAGTTCGCGGCCGATCAGGCGGGTGCGGGTGCCCTGGCCGATGGCGCGCTGGTAGGCAAGGGCGATCTTCAGCGCGGTGTCCGCCGATTCCGAGCCGGAGTTGGTGAAGAACACTTTGTTCAGGCCCGGCGGGGCGATTTCCGCCAGCCGCGCGGCGAGTTCGAACGGCAGCGGGTGACCCATCTGGAACGGCGGGGCGTAGTCGAGGGTGGCGATCTGCCGGGCCACCGCTTCGCTGATCTCGCGCCGGCCGTGGCCGGCATTGCAGCACCAGAGGCCGGCGGTGCCGTCGAGGATGCGGCGCCCGCCCTGGGCGATATAGTGGATGCCTTCGGCGCTTTCCAGCAGGCGCGGCCGCGCCTTGAACTGGCGGTTGGCGGTGAAGGGCATCCAGAAGTTGTCGAGGCTGCTCGACTGCGGCTCGTTATTCATTGTCATAGGGCCACCCAGGTTGCACGCGAGGGATGAAGACGCTAGTCCGGGCGAGTCTATGTTTAAAATAATGAACGTGACAAGGGAGTTAGAGGGGTTCCTGTCAAATATATTGAAAACAGGCGCTGCTCTGGTTTAGGGTGGCGGACACCACGGGCCGCGCGCCCGCCTTGCAGAATCTGACAGCGCGCCTGTCTCCCAGGCGCCCAGAACACCAATAAGAGGACACGTTGTCATGACCACCCTGACCCGCGCCGACTGGGAAGCCCGCGCCAAAGACCTGAAGATCGAAGGCCGCGCCTTCGTCAACGGCGAATACAGCAACGCCGCCTCCGGCGAGACCTTCGATTGCCTGAGCCCGGTGGATGGCCGCTTCCTGGCCAAGGTCGCCAGTTGCGACCTGGCCGATGCCGAGCAGGCGGTCAAGGTCGCTCGCAATGCCTTCGATTCCGGCGCCTGGTCGCGCCTGGCGCCGGCCAAGCGCAAGCAGGCGATGATCCGCTTCGCCGATCTGCTGCTGGAGAACGCCGAGGAGCTGGCCCTGCTGGAAACCCTGGACATGGGCAAGCCGATCAGCGACTCGCTGCACATCGATGTCGCCAGCGCCGCCAACAGCCTGCGCTGGAGCGCCGAGGCGATCGACAAGATCTATGACGAAGTCGCCGCCACTCCCCATGCCGAGCTGGGCCTGGTGACCCGCGAGCCGGTCGGCGTGGTCGCCGCCATCGTGCCGTGGAACTTCCCGCTGCTGATGTCCTGCTGGAAACTCGGTCCTGCCCTGGCCACCGGCAACTCGGTGATCCTCAAGCCCTCCGAGAAGTCGCCGCTGACCGCCATCCGCATCGCCCAGCTGGCCGTCGAGGCCGGCATTCCGAAAGGCGTGTTCAACGTGCTGCCGGGCTACGGCCACACGGTAGGCAAGGCGCTGGCACTGCACATGGATGTCGACACCCTGGTGTTCACCGGTTCGACCAAGATCGCCAAGCAACTGATGGTCTATGCCGGCGAGTCGAACATGAAACGCGTCTGGCTGGAGGCCGGCGGCAAGAGCCCGAACATCGTCTTCGCCGACGCCCCGGACCTGAAGGCCGCCGCCGAAGCCGCTGCCGGCGCCATCGCCTTCAACCAGGGCGAAGTCTGCACCGCCGGTTCGCGCCTGCTGGTGGAGCGCTCCATCAAGGACAAGTTCCTGCCCCTGGTGATCGAGGCCCTCAAGGGCTGGAAGCCGGGCAACCCGCTGGATCCGGAAACCAACGTCGGCGCGCTGGTGGACACCCAGCAGATGAACACCGTGCTGTCCTACATCGAGGCCGGTCACAACGACGGTGCCAAGCTGGTTGCCGGCGGCAAGCGGACCCTGGAAGAAACCGGCGGCACCTACGTCGAGCCGACCATCTTCGACGGCGTGACCAATGCGATGAAGATCGCCCGTGAGGAGATCTTCGGCCCGGTGCTCTCGGTGATCGAGTTCGAGGATGCCGAGGAGGCCGTGCGCATCGCCAACGACACGCCCTATGGGCTGGCGGCGGCGGTCTGGACCAGCAACCTGTCCAAGGCGCACCTGACTGCCAAGGCCCTGCGCGCCGGCAGCGTCTGGGTCAACCAGTACGACGGCGGCGACATGACCGCTCCGTTCGGCGGCTTCAAGCAGTCGGGCAACGGTCGCGACAAGTCGCTGCACGCCTTCGACAAGTACACCGAGCTGAAGGCGACCTGGATCAAGCTCTGATCGCCTAGGTCGGCCCTTCCGGGCCGGCTCTCTCGAGCCACACCCGCGGCCGGGTTTCCTTCTGGAAGCCCGGCCGCTGTGCTTCGTGCGCCGGATATATCCGCTCGCCCCGGCAAGGCTTCCGGGGTGCCAACGGGAGAATCGCAATGCGTTGGGGAAGCTATTTCGCCGTCTGTTCCGCAGTCATCAGCATCGGCCTCGCCCTTGGCCTGACCATGCCGCTGGTCTCGTTGCGCCTGGAGAGCTGGGGCTACGGCAGTTTCGCCATCGGCGTGATGGCCAGCACGCCGGCAGTGGGCGTGCTGCTCGGCGCGATGATCGCCGGGCGCCTCGCCGCGCGCGTCGGTACGCCGCGGCTGATGCAGTTGTGCCTGCTCACCGGGGCAGCCTCCATCGGCCTGCTGGCACTGCTGCAGAGCTACCCGGTATGGCTGTTGCTGCGCCTTCTGATCGGCGTGCAGCTCACCGTGGTGTTCATCCTCGGGGAAAGCTGGATCAACCAGTTGGCGGTGGAGAAGTGGCGTGGCCGGCTGGTCGCGCTGTACGGCACCGGCTACGCCCTCAGCCAACTGTCCGGGCCGGTACTGCTGACCTTCATCGGTACCGCCGACGACCGTGGCTTCTGGTTCGGCGTCTGCCTGCTGATTGCTGGCTCGTTGCTGCTGCTGGGCCGCGGCGGTGCGCCCAGGGTCGATCCGCACAGCGCCTCCGGGCGCGGTTTGTGGGCCTTCTGCCGGGGCCTGCCGGCGATCGCCTGGGCGGTGGTGTTGTTCGCTGCCTTCGAGGCGATGATCCTCACCCTGCTGCCGGTATACGGGTTGCGCCAGGGCTTTCCGCAAGCGGTGGCGCTGGCCATGGTCAGTACCGTGGTGGTGGGCGATGCATTGTTGCAGCTGCCGATCGGCTGGCTCGCCGACCGGGTCTCGCGCAGCGGCCTGTTCGGCGGCTGCGGCCTGGTGCTGCTGCTGAGCAGCCTGGCGATTCCCCTGCTGCTGCAGACGCCGTTGATCTGGCCGCTGCTGGTGCTGTTCGGGGCCAGCGCCGGCGGGTTGTTCACCCTGGCGCTGATCCTGATCGGCGAGCGCTACCGAGACGATGCCCTGGTCCGGGCCAATGCCCATGTCGCGCAGCTATGGGGCATCGGCTGCCTGCTCGGCCCGCTGGCCACCGGCGCCGCCAGCCAGTGGATCAGCGGTCACGCCCTGCCGTTGATGATGGCGCTCGGCGCGGCGGGCTTCGTGGTGCTGGTGCGGCTGCGCGGGGCGATTCCGGCGGACGAGGAGGCGACCGGCCTGGAAGCCTCCGAGTGACCCTCAGAGCATCTTTTCCAGTCCGATCATTCCCGCGACCCAGGCGTTCAGGCGTCGCCACAGGCTACCCGGCTCGTGGCGCAGGACCTGGGCCCGGCCGTCGCGTTCGTCGATCCAGACCAGCTTCGGCCGGCTGCCGCTGCGGTCGATGCGAACCTGGTAGCTGACGCTCGGGGCCATGCCCTCCAGCGCCAGTTGGCGGACCTGCTCGGCCAGCAGCGGACTGTCGACGATGACCCCGACTTCGGTGTTCCACAGGATCGAGCGCGGATCGAAGTTGAACGAACCGATGAATACCTTGCGCCTGTCGAAGACCATCGCCTTGCTGTGCAGGCTGGCGCTGCTCGATCCGTGCAGGCGCCAGGGCGCGCCGCTCAGCGGCTGGTCGGGATTGGCGCGCAGCTCGTAGAGCTTCACGCCATGTTCCAGCAGCGCCATCCGATAGGGTGCGTAGCCGGCATGCACGGCGGGCACGTCGGTGGCTTCCAGGGAGTTGGTCAGCAGGCGCACGCGGACGCCGCTGTCGGCCTTGCCGGTGAGGTAGTTGAGACCGTCCTTGGCCGGAACGAAATACGCCGAGACCAGGATCAGTTCCTTCTGCACGCCCTTGAACAGGCCCGCCAGGTGCGGACTGAGCAATAGGTGCGAGTCGGGCTCGCCGCGGCTCAATACTTTCAGCGGCGCATCCCAGATCGCCTCGGCGCGTGCCCAGGTGAGATTCTCCAGCCAGTTGCCCAGGCGTGGCTGGTCGCCGTGGTCGAACAGGTGGCGGATGTAGCCGGACTCCTTCACCGACTCCTTGCGCAGGTAGCGCTGCAACTTGCGTCGGGCCGACTCCAGTTCGCCGGGATAGGGCGCGCGCCAGAGGAAATCCTCGATCGGCCGGCTGATGGCGCTGTTCCAGTACTGGTCGAAGCTGTGCGAGAGCTGGTTGGCGATGGGGCCGACGCCGAGCAGGTCGAGGTCGGTGAAGTTCATCTCCGGCTTGGCGTTGAAATACTCGTCGCCGAGGTTGCGTCCGCCGACGATGGCCGCCGTGCCGTCGGCCAGCCACAGCTTGTTGTGCATGCGCCGGTGTTGCTGGGACAGGTTGAACAGGCGGCCGACGCCTCGCGTGATGCCGGTGGCGCGGCCCAGGTGCAACGGGTTGAACAGGCGCACCTGGATGTTCGGATGGGCGGAGAGCACACCGATCTCGTAGTCCCAGCCATCGCTGGCGGTGTCGTCGATGAGGATGCGTACCCGCACGCCACGGTCGGCTGCCTTGAGCAACTCGTAGGCGAGGGCGCGCGTGGTCAGTCCGTCGTGGACGATGTAGTACTGGATGTCGAGGCTGCGCTGGGCTGCGCGAATCAGCGCCGCGCGGGCGACGAAGGCATCCTCGCTGGCGCCCAGGAGGTGGAAGCCGGACTGGCCGGGGTGGTCGCGTCCCTGGATTTCGGCCTGCCTGGCCAGCCAGGTACCCTCGGCGGGCAGTGCCGACGACGGTTGCGGCGGAGGAGTGCTGGCGCAGCCGGAGAGGGCCAGGAGGGCCAGCAGGAGGAATCGGCGAAGCAAGGACATCTCCCGTGGAAACTCGAACGACCGGCTCATCCCGGTCGTGCGAATTCTAGGAGTTTTCCTCGGAAGAGCGATGCCCCGCCTGATTTTTTCAGAATCCGCCGAGCCTCGGATGGGCTCAGCTACCGAGTTTTTCCTTCAGCCGGTACCAGGCCATGCCCAGCGCCAGCAGTGGCGAGCGCAGCAGCTTGCCGCCGGGGAAGGTGATGTGCGGCACCTTGGCGAACAGGTCGAAGCCGTCGCTCTGCTGGCCGCCGATGGCTTCGGCGAGCAACTGCCCGGCGAGGTGCGTGGCGTTCACCCCGTGTCCGGAATAGGCCTGGGCGAAGTACACGTTGGGCTGCCCCGGCAGGCGGCCGATCTGTGGCAGGCGATTGGCACCGATGCCGATCATGCCGCCCCATTGGTAGTCGATGCGGACGTTCGCCAGTTGCGGGAATACCTCCAGCATCTTCGGCCGCATGTAGGCGGCGATGTCGCTGGGGTCGCGGCCGGAATAATGGCAGGCGCCACCGAACAGCAGGCGGTTGTCGGCGGAGAGCCGGTAGTAGTCGAGGGCCACGCGCTGGTCGCACACTGCCATGTTCTGCGGCAGCAGTTGGCGGGCCAGTTGCTCGTCCAGCGGTTCGGTGGCGATCACGTAGCTGCCGGCCGGCAGTACCTTGCCGCCGAGCAGCGGGTTGAGGTCGTTCATGTAGGCGTTGCAGCCCAGCACCAGGGTCTTCGCCCGCACCTTGCCGGCGGCGGTATGCACCTGGACTTCCGTGCCGTAGTCGATGCGCGTCACCGGCGAGCGCTCGAACAGGCGGACGCCCAGCGACTGGGCAGCGGCGGCTTCGCCGAGGACCAGGTTGAGCGGGTGCAGGTGGCCGGAGCCCATGTCCACCAGGCCGCCGACGTAGCGATCGGAGCCGACCACGCTGCGCATCTCCGCGGCCGGCACCAGGCGCATCTCGTGGCGATAGCCGAGGGCCTGGAGTTCCTCCATGTCCTCGCGGAAGCCCTGGTAGTCGCCGGGCTTGTTCGCCAGGTCGCAGTAGCCCCAGCGCAGATCGCAGTCGATGGCGTATTGCTCGACCCGGCGACGGACGATCTCCACCGCCTCCAGGCCCATCAGCTTGAGTGCCTTCACGCCGTCGGCGCCGATCACCGGGAGGAACTGCTCGACGTCATGGCCGACGCCGCGGATCAACTGGCCGCCATTGCGCCCACTGGCGCCCCAGCCGATCCGGTGCGCTTCCAGCAGGACCACGGAGAAGCCGCGCTGGGCCAGTTCCAACGCCGTGTTCACTCCCGAGAAGCCGCCGCCGACGACGCACACGTCGGCCTGTTCTTCGCCGGCCAGGGGAGGGCACTCGATGCGTCGGTTGAGCGTGGCGGCGTAGTAGGAGGGGGCGTGTTGGGCGGTATGCACCGGCTGGTGAACGCGGGCGTTCATGTGTGAAATCCTGATTATTATGTGTGGAAAATTTGACGGAGCATAAACGTCAGTCGAGGCGCTCGCCAAGGGCGAAAAAGGAAAAAACTGCGAGGTGTTGCGGGGATCGTGTACAGAAAAGACGGTGTTTCCCGTCTATGCCGGGAGTCCTGGCGGACTCCCGGAGCGCGTCATGGGTCAATCCGGAACCGGTAGGTCGAGCGACTCCTTGACCTCTTCCATGACGATATAGCTCTTCGACTCGCGTACGTGCGGCAGTTTCAGCAGGATGTCGCCGAGCAGCTTGCGGTAGGACGCCATTTCCGAGATGCGAGCCTTCACCAGGTAGTCGAAGTGGCCGGACACCAGGTGGCATTCCAGCACATGGGGCAGCTTGAGCACCGCCCGGCGAAACTCTTCGAAGGTATCGCCGGACTTGTAGTCCAGGCTGATCTCGACGAACACCAGCAGGCTGGCCTTCAGATGCTGCGGATTGAGCCGGGCGTGATAGCCCATGATCAGGCCTTCGCGCTCCAGGCGGCGCACGCGTTCGGTGCAGGGTGTGGTCGAGAGGCCGACGCGTTCGCCCAGCTCGGTGAAGGAAATGCGACCTTCCTCCTGCAGGATGCGGAGGATGTTGCGGTCGATCTTGTCCAGCTCGCGCTTGCTCTGATGCTGGGTACGCATGGATGGAGGCTCCCCGTCTGGCTCGGAAAATCCGGAAATTTTCCGCCAATATAACGTCGAAAGCAGGGAAAAACACTGGCCAGGGAAAACGCCTTGATCTTGCACGAGGGCCCCGCCACCCTTGGCCGGGTCGGCAACGGACAGAGGTAGGACATGCGTTTGCGCAGAAGGACGACGTTGCTGCTGGTATTTGCAGTGCTGTTGCTGCTGGCATTCGGCTACGGCTGGCATGCCTGGCGCAGCCTGTTGCGCGAGCAGGGTGTCGAGCGCCTGGAGTGGCAAGGCCTGGGCCTGTCCGCCGAAGGCATCGGGCTGCGACGGCTGGCGCTGGAGCGGCGCGGCGCGGATGGCGCCAGCCTGCGACTGGACGTGGAACACGCGCTGCTGCGCTGGCCCGGGCTGTCGGGTTGGCGTCCGCGTCTACCCGGCCTGCGCGTGGAGCAAGTGGCGCTCGCCTGGCAACCGGCTGCCGCGAGTTCCGACGACTCCGCTGCGCTGGACTGGACGTCCCTACGCGAGACCCTCGCCTGGCTGCCGGAACAGATCCACCTCGAACGCTTCCATCTCGACCTGCCTTGTCCCGCCGGCCGCTGCGAGCAGGACGGCGGGCTGGACATCGGCCGCCCGTCGGGAGCGCTGTTTCCGCTGGCTGCGCAACTGCGCCTGCAACAAGAGGCGCAGCAGGCCCAGCTCGACGCCCAGCTCTTCGAGGAGCCTACCGGTTGGCGCCTGCGGGCGCGCGCGCAACTCGACCGGCAGGCGCTGCTGACGCTGGACAGCCAGCTCGCGCCGTCCGATGGCGACGGCCTCTGGCAGGGGCGCCTGGAGGCGCCCGGCCTGCCGGACACCCGTGGCCTGGTGGTCTGGCTCAATCGCTGGTTGCCGGAAGCCCAGCGCCTGCCCGACGCACCGCAAGCCCTGCGTCTGCAAGCGGACTGGACGATCCGCCTGGCGCCTGGCCGCGACTGGCTGGAGCCGCGCCGGGTGCTCGACGGCGGTGGCTCGGCGGCGCTGCTGGTGCAGGCTCCGCAAGCCTGGCCGCTGCCCGGTCTGGGTAATGTACAGGGCGAACTGCAAGTCCAACTGGATGGAGACGAGGGCGCCTGGTTGCCACGCCAGCTGCGCAGCGACTTGCGCCTGAGCCAGTTGCACGGCGAGTGGTTGCAGGCGCTGCCGGCCGAGTTGCGGCCGAGCGCGCTGGGCTTGCGCAGCGAGCCGCTGGAGCGCGATGCCGATAGCGTCACCGCGTTGCGCCTGGCGTTCACCAGCGAGGGCGCAAGTACGCTGAAGCTGGAGACGCGGCTCGACCTGCTGGGCATCTCGCCGTGGGCCGCCAGGCTGGTGGAGGGGCGCTTGCAGGTGGACGCGCCGCGCCTGCAATACCTGGGCTGGAAAGCCGAGCGACTGGTCGCGGAGATTCCCCTGGAGGGCCGGCTGGACGGGCAGCGCGCCAACCTCTCCTTCGGCAGGGGCGCGCGGTTGCAGGCGGCGTCCCTGGCCGAGCCGTCGACGCTGCACCTTGGCCAGCCCCGCCTCAATCTCGCCGGGACCGCTCTCGAACTAGCCTACCAGCCGCTGGCGCTGCATTTCGCCGGGCCGCTGCAGGCGCAGGTCGGACAACTCCGCCAGGCCAACCTCAAGCCGTTGGCCTGGACCTTCGAG
The DNA here is from genome assembly GCF_001836405.1 of Pseudomonas sp. HMSC057H01. Classification (NCBI taxonomy): domain Bacteria; kingdom Pseudomonadati; phylum Pseudomonadota; class Gammaproteobacteria; order Pseudomonadales; family Pseudomonadaceae; genus Pseudomonas; species Pseudomonas sp. HMSC057H01. Next base: position 63,761 of record NZ_KV828387.1, read on the forward strand.
GGGCCGCTCGACACCACCCTCGAGCGCACCAGCCTGAAGGGACGGCTGAGCAACGGTGCGGGGCTGGCGGCGGACATCCAGCTGCAGCGCGATGCGAAGACGCCCCTGGCACTCTCCGCCAAGCTGGCCGAGGTGTTCTTCCGTACCGGCAATCCGCTGGCCGCGACCCTCGCCGACTGGCCGGGGCTGCTCGAACTGGGCAATGGGCGCGCGACCGCCGCGGCCGGCTGGAAGCTCGACGCGGCGGGTGGCTCGTCCCTCGACCTGGACCTGACCCTGAAAGGCCTCGACGGTATCTACGACCGCAGCGAGCTGAAGGGGCTGGGCGGCAGCCTGGCCTTGCGCCTGCGCGGCGGTCAGTTGAGCCTGGACAGCCCCGGCCTGAGCCTGGCCGAGGCCAATCCCGGCCTGCCGCTGGGGCCGGTGAGTTTCCGCGGGCGCTACGAGGCCCCGCTTTCCGCGCCGGGCAGCGGCCGCCTGAGCTGGCAGACGTTGCAGAGCGGCCTGTTCGGCGGGCAGGCCTCGGTCCCCGCGGGGAGCATCCGCCTGGGTCAGGCCGAGCAGAAGTTCGCCTTGCGTATCCAGGGCATACAACTTGGCGAGATTTTCCGGGTCTATCCGGCGGAGGGCCTGGCCGGCGAAGGCACCCTGGACGGCGAGCTGCCGCTGATGCTGAACCGCTGGAAGCCCAGCGTCTCCGGCGGCCAGGTCAAGGCCCGCGAGCCCGGCTACCTGCGCTTCCGCTCGGCGAAAATCGAGGCGCTGGGGCGCAGTAACCCGGGGATGAAGCTGGTCGCCGATGCCCTCGACGATTTCCACTACGACGTCCTGCAAAGCAGCGTCGATTATCATGAGAACGGCAAGCTGTTGCTCGGCCTGCGCTTGCAGGGCAGCAACCCGGACCTGGAGAAGGGGCGCCCGGTCAACCTCAACGTCAACCTGGAGGAGGATATCCCGGCACTGCTGACCAGCCTGCAACTGAGCGACCGGGTCAGCGAAACCATTCGCCAACGTGTGCAGGAGCGCATGCAGAAACGCAAGGCTTCGGCGCCATGAGCCATACAGGAGAACCCCCGATGCGCCTCTGCGCTCTATTCGCTGTCCTGCTGCTGGGCAGCCTGACGATGGCCTGCACGCCCACCGTGCAACTGGCGGCTCCCAGCGAGCCGATCAACATCAATCTCAACGTGAAAATCGAGCACGAGATCTACATCAAGGTCGACAAGGCTCTGGACGGCATCATCAACGAGAACAGCGGCCTGTTCTAAAGGAGCGGATCCATGACAACCCGTAGCAAACTCGGTATCGCCCTGCTGGCCCTCGGCATCAGCCTTTCCGCCATGGCGATGGACCTCGGCCAGGCCATGTCGGCCCTTGGCGGCGCCAAGGCCCAGGGCCTGGTCGGCGAGCAGGCGGACGGTTACCTTGGCGTGGTCAGCAACAGCGGCCAGGCGGCGGACATCGCCGCGCAGATCAATGCCGCGCGCCGCGCCGAATACCAGAAGGTGGCCAACAGCAGCGGCGCTTCGCTGGCCGACGTGGAGGCCATGGCCGGCAAGAAGGCGATGGAGAAAACCCCTGCCGGGCAGTACGTCCAGGTCGGCGGCAAGTGGGTGAAGAAATAGCGCGAAGGCTCCGCGAGCGCTCTGGGACGCTGCTCCGGTCGCAAGGGCCGGGCAGTGTCCGCGGAATTTTTCCTGTCGTGAGCGGTTCCTTCAGGGACTCCTGCCGTTTTCCATGGGTTCTGCGACAGGCTTTCCCGAAAAAGCGGCTCCCGGCCTGAGTTCGATCATTTAAATATGCGGTATTTTTCCAGTTTTATGGTGGATGCGCCTCGGTAAAACCCCTACTTGTCCGGTTTTTTACCTGAGTAACCGCCTAAAATTGGTGATTATTTCTGCCTGCCTCTTCCTATACTGCGCGCATCTACACGCTCAAAATAACAAACGTCCGCGGTTCCTCCGCGACGTGGGAGGCGACAATGCGAGTTCTGGTCCTTGGCAGCGGTGTCATCGGTACCGCCAGTGCGTATTACCTGGCCCGTGCCGGGTTCGAGGTGGTGGTGGTCGACCGTCAGGACGGTCCCGCGCTGGAAACCAGCTTCGCCAACGCCGGCCAGGTGTCTCCCGGCTACGCTTCGCCCTGGGCTGCCCCGGGCATTCCTCTGAAGGCCATGAAGTGGCTGCTGGAAAAGCACGCGCCGCTGGCCATCAAGCTCACCTCCGATCCCAGCCAGTACGCCTGGATGCTGCAGATGCTGCGCAACTGCACCGCCGAGCGCTACGCGGTGAACAAGGAGCGCATGGTCCGCCTGTCCGAGTACAGCCGCGATTGCCTCGACGAACTGCGCGCCGAGACCGGCATCGCCTACGAGGGCCGCACCCTCGGCACCACCCAACTGTTCCGCACCCAGGCGCAGCTGGACGCCGCCGGCAAGGACATCGCCGTGCTCGAGCGCTCCGGCGTGCCCTACGAGGTTCTCGACCGCGACGGCATCGCCCGCGTCGAGCCGGCCCTGGCCAAGGTCGCCGACAAGCTGGTCGGCGCCCTGCGCCTGCCCAACGACCAGACTGGCGACTGCCAGCTGTTCACCACCCGCCTGGCGGAAATGGCCAAGGGCCTGGGCGTGGAGTTCCGCTTCGGCCAGAACATCGAACGCCTGGACTTCGCCGGCGACCGCATCAACGGTGTGCTGGTCAACGGCGAATTGCTCACCGCCGACCACTACGTGCTGGCCCTGGGCAGCTACTCGCCGCAACTGCTCAAGCCGCTGGGTATCAAGGCTCCGGTCTATCCGCTGAAGGGCTACTCGCTGACCGTGCCGATCACCAACCCGGAGATGGCGCCGACCTCGACCATCCTCGACGAGACCTACAAGGTGGCGATCACCCGCTTCGACCAGCGCATCCGCGTCGGCGGCATGGCGGAAATCGCCGGCTTCGACCTGTCGCTGAACCCGCGCCGCCGCGAGACCCTGGAAATGATCACCACCGACCTCTATCCCGAGGGCGGCGACATCAGCCAGGCGACCTTCTGGACCGGCCTGCGCCCGGCGACCCCGGATGGCACCCCGATCGTCGGCGCCACCCGCTACCGCAACCTGTTCCTCAATACCGGCCACGGCACCCTGGGTTGGACCATGGCCTGCGGGTCGGGTCGCTACCTGGCCGACCTGATGGCGAAGAAGCGCCCGCAGATCAGCACCGAAGGCCTGGATATTTCCCGCTACAGCAATTCCCCGGAGAACGCCAAGAATGCCCATCCAGCGCCAGCACACTAACGAGCGTATGAGCCAGATCGTCGTCCACAACGGCACCGTCTACCTGGCGGGCCAGGTGGGCGAGGACATGTCCGCGGGCGTCGAGCAGCAGACCCGCGAGACCCTGGCGGCCATCGAGCGTCTGCTGGAAGAGGCCGGCACCGACAAGACCCGGATCCTCTCGGTGACCATCTACCTGAAGGACATCGACGCCGACTTCGAAGGCATGAACCGCGTCTGGGACCAGTGGCTGCCGCGCGGCGTCGCGCCGGCGCGCGCCACCGTCGAAGCCAAGCTCTGCGAGCCGGAGATCCTGGTAGAGATGTCGGTGGTCGCTGCGCTGCCCTGAGTTTTGTCTGGCCCGGCCGGAGAGCCGGGCTTTTTTTCGCCTGATGAAAGGTGCGCGATGCCGCACCTCGCTGAAGAGAGACCCGTCGCCATGCGCCCCGCCCGTGCCCTGATCGACCTGCAAGCCCTTCGTCACAACTATCGGCTGGCCCGCGAGGCCACCGGCGCCCGTGCGCTCGCGGTGATTAAAGCGGACGCATACGGCCACGGCGCGGTGCGCTGTGCCGAAGCGCTGGCGGCCGAGGCCGATGGCTTCGCCGTGGCCTGCATCGAGGAGGGCCTGGAGCTGCGCGAGGCCGGTATCCGCCAGCCGATCCTGCTGCTGGAGGGCTTCTTCGAGGCGTCCGAGCTGGAGCTGATCGTCGCCCACGACTTCTGGTGCGTGGTGCATTGCGCCTGGCAATTGGAGGCGATCGAACGCGCCAGCCTGGCCCGCCCGCTGAACGTCTGGCTGAAGATGGATTCGGGCATGCACCGCGTCGGCTTCTTCCCCGAGGACTTCCGCGCCGCCCACGAGCGCCTGCGGGCCAGCGGCAAGGTGGCGAAGATCGTGATGATGAGTCACTTCTCCCGCGCCGACGAACTGGATTGCCCGCGCACCGAGGAACAGCTCGCCGCCTTCGCGGCCGCGAGCCAGGGCCTGGAAGGCGAGATCAGCCTGCGCAATTCGCCAGCCGTGCTCGGCTGGCCGAAGGTGCCCAGCGATTGGGTACGTCCGGGCATCCTGCTCTACGGAGCCACGCCGTTCGAGCGCGCACATCCGCTGGCCGACCGCTTGCGCCCGGTGATGACCCTGGAATCGAAGGTGATCAGCGTCCGCGACCTGCCGGCCGGCGAACCGGTTGGCTACGGCGCGCGCTACAGCACCGAGCGTAGCCAGCGCATCGGCGTGGTCGCCATGGGCTACGCCGATGGCTACCCGCGGCACGCCGCCGACGGCACCCTGGTGTTCATCGACGGCAAGCCGGGGCGCCTGGTTGGCCGGGTATCGATGGACATGCTCACCGTCGACCTTACCGACCATCCCCAGGCCGGGCTGGGCAGCCGGGTCGAACTATGGGGCCCGAACGTGCCGGTCGGCGCCCTGGCGGCGCAGTTCGGCAGCATTCCCTACCAACTGCTGTGCAACCTGAAAAGGGTGCCGCGCGTCTATTCCGGGGCTTGAGAAAAACTTTCCGAATTCTTTGCGCAGGCATGTCGACCGATCTGTTGTAAATACTGAACAGTGTTGCCATGATACCGCCGACTTGGGGTCGCCAGCCGTGTGCGGCCTCGTTTTGCCTTGCCTGCCAGAAGAATAAGGAGGACTCCACCCTTGGACGTCGGTGCTCGTCTGCAAACCATCCGAAAGCTCAAAGGTCTTTCCCAGCGCGAACTCGCCAAACGGGCGGGTGTCACCAACAGCACTATCTCGATGATCGAGAAAAACAGCGTGAGCCCTTCCATCAGTTCGCTGAAGAAGGTGCTGGGCGGTATCCCCATGTCCCTGGTGGAGTTCTTCTCCCTGGACCTGGAGCAGGACAGCCATACCCAGGTTGTCTACAAGGCAGACGAACTGATCGACATTTCCAGCGGCGCGGTGTCCATGCGCCTGGTGGGCAAGGCGCACCCGAGCCGGGCGATCGCCTTCCTCGACGAAACCTACCCGCCGGGCTCCGACACCGGCGAGGAAATGCTCAACCACGAAGGCGAGGAGGCCGGGGTGCTGGTCGACGGGCGCCTGGAACTGACCGTTGGCAGCGAGACCTATGTGCTCGAGCGCGGCGACAGCTACTATTTCGAGAGCAACAAGCCGCACCGTTTTCGCAATCCCTACGATGTGCCGGCACGCTTGATCAGCGCCACCACGCCCGCAAATTTCTGACCTGAAGCACAAGACCCCGCCGGGCCCGAAGGGCGCCGGCCGACAAGGGGCATGCGGGGCTGCGACCTAATGCCGCAAGGCTTTGCGAGGGTGTGCAATTGTTTCTGCCGGGCTTTCTTTGCCGTTATACTTGCGCCCGCCCGCGCGGCCCGCAGTGATCGGTATCGTGCCCGGGTGTGATAAGCCACGATGAGGGTGTAAGGGTGAACCTGATTAAAAAAATGCTGGCGGCCCAAGCTGCCGTGTTGGCCCTGTGGGCTGTAAGCGCTCAGGCTACGACCACTGACGATGCGATCGCCAAGCGCCTCGAGCCGGTAGGCAAGGTCTGCGTACAAGGCAAGGAATGCGAAGGCGTCGGCGCCGTCGCGGCAGCCGCCGGTGGCGGCGGTGCGCGTTCCGGCGAAGACATCGTCGGCAAGACCTGCAACACCTGCCACGGCACTGGCCTGCTGGGCGCGCCGAAGGTTGGCGACAAGGCCGAGTGGGGCAAGCGCGCCAAGGAGCAGGGCGGCCTCGATGGCCTGCTGGCCAAGGCGATTTCCGGTATCAACGCCATGCCGCCGAAAGGCACCTGCGCCGATTGCTCGGACGACGAGCTGAAAGCCGCGATCAAGCATATGTCCGGCCTGTAACAACGCCGGAACCGTGTCGCGAAAAGCCGCCTCCTGGCGGCTTTTTCGTATCCGCGGTGCGGGTTTTTTCCGCTGGCGGATCGTCCCGCCGGCAAACAGGGTCCAAACTTCCGGCTACCCATTCGCCGGAGGGCATCGTCTTGAGCCGAACCTGTTCCATCGACGCCGCAGTCGATCACTTGCTGCAGACCATCGAGGGCCCGATCCGCATGGGCCTGCCCCTCGGGCTGGGCAAGCCCAACCGACTGGTCAATGCGTTGTACCAGCGCCTGCGGACCCTGCCGGAGCGCCAACTGACGCTGTATACCGCGCTTTCCCTGGGGCGTCCCGCCGCTGGCGGCGACCTGCAACGGCGTTTCCTCGAGCCTTTCGCCGAACGGGTCTTCGCCGACTACCCGGAGCTGGATTACCTGCACGCCCTGCGCCGCGACGAACTGCCGGCGAACATCCGCGTCGAGGAGTTCTACCTGCAGCCCGGCAGCCTGCTGGACAGCGCGCCGGCGCAGCAGCACTACATCAGTTGCAACTACAGCCACGTCGCCCGCGACATCAATGCCAAGGGCGTCAACGCGGTGGCCCAGCTGGTGGCGCGGCATCCCGAGCGGCCGGGCAAGCTGAGCCTGGCCTGCAACCCGGATATCACCCTGGACCTCCTGCCGATGCTGGAGAAGCGTCGCGCCGCTGGCGAGACCATCGTCGCCATCGGCGTGGTCCACGATGACCTGCCCTACCTGCCGGGTGACGCCGAGGTCGAGGAGTCGGTATTCGACCTGCTGATCGACGCGCCGGCGGAAAGCAGCCGGCTGTTCTCCACGCCGAACATGCCGGTCAACCTGCAGGATCACTGCATCGGTCTCCACGCCAGCGCGCTGGTGCGCGACGGCGGCACCCTGCAGATCGGCATCGGCTCGATGGGCGACGCGCTGACCGCCGCCTTGCTGCTGCGCCAGCGCGACAACGCCACCTACCGGGCGTTGATCGACGAGCTGGGGGTGCGTGCGCGCTGGGCCGAGACGGTCGAGCGCGATGGTGGCCTGGAGCCGTTCCGCCGGGGGCTCTACGGTTGCAGCGAGATGTTCGTGCCGGGTCTGCTGGCGCTGGCCGAGGCCGGCGTGCTGAGCCGCCGGGTCTACCCCGACGAAGCGCGACAGCGTGCTGCCGAGCGCGGCGAGGCGCCGGAGGAGGGCGGGGTGTGGCTGCACGGCGGCTTCTTCCTCGGTCCGTTGGCGTTCTACCGGCGCCTGCGCGAGATGTCGCTGGAAGAGCGCGCCGGGATCGGCATGACCGGCATCGGCTTCGTCAACAACCTGTACCGCCAGGAAGAGCTGAAGCGCCTGCAGCGGCGCGACGCGCGCTTCATCAACAGCGCCTTCACCGTGACCCTGCTCGGCGCCGGGGTCGCCGACCAGCTGGAGGACGGCCGGGTGCTCAGTGGCGTCGGCGGGCAGTACAACTTCGTCGCCCAGGCCCACGAGCTGGAGGGCGCACGTTCGATCCTGATGCTGCGTAGCTGGCGCGAATCCGGCGGGGAAGTCAGTTCGAACATCGTCTGGCAGTACGCCCACACCACCATTCCCCGGCACTTGCGTGACATGGTGGTGACCGAGTATGGGATCGCCGACCTGCGCGGCAAGAACGACGCGGAAGTGATCGCCGCGCTGCTGGCCATCGCCGACTCGCGTTTCCAGCAGGCGCTGGCCGAGCAGGCCCAGTCGGCCGGCAAGCTGCCGAAGGATTTCGTCCTGCCCGAACGCTATCGCAACAATACCCCGGAGCGCCTGCAGGCCTTGCACCAGGCCCACGCAGCGGCGCTGCCGGAGTTTCCCCTGGGCAGCGATTTCGACGAGGTCGAGCAGGACCTGCTGCGGGCGCTGGGTTGGCTCAAGCGCAAGCTGAAGCTGAGCGAGATTCTCGAACTGGGCAAGGCGACCCTGGACGCGCCGGAGCCAGAAGCCTACCCGGCGCATCTGCGGCGCATGGACCTGGACGATCCGCAGGGGCTTCGCGAGGAACTCTACCAGCGCTTGCTGCTGGCCGGCCTGCGGGCCAGCCAGGAAGAGCGGGGCTGAGTGGCGCTCAGTCGAGGAACTCGACCTGACCGCCGGCCAGCGATTTCACCCGGGCCAGGGACTCGACCCGGTAGCCTTCGCTTTCCAGCAGGGCGCGGCCATCCTGGAAGGATTTCTCGATGACGATGCCGAGCCCGGCGATGCTCGCGCCGGCCTGGCCGATCAGGTCGATCAGCGCCTTGGCGGCATGGCCGTTGGCGAGGAAGTCGTCGATCACCAGCACGTGGTCGTGGGCGTTCAGGTGCTTGGCCGAGATGGCGATGGTGCTCTCGGTCTGCTTGGTGAAGGAGAACACCTTGGAGATGTACAGGTTGTCCTTCAGGGTCAGCGACTGGTACTTGCGGGCGAAGATCACCGGGACGCCCAGCTCCAGGCCGGCCATGACCGCCGGGGCGATGCCGGAAGCCTCGATGGTGACGATCTTGGTGATGCCCTGGTCGCGGAAGCGCATGGCGAACGCGTGACCGACCTGCTGCATCAGCTGCGGGTCGATCTGGTGGTTGAGAAAGGCGTCGACCTTGAGTACGTGCTCGGAAAGGACGATGCCTTCCGAGCGGATTTTGTCTTTGAGAATGTCCACGGGTGGCTTCCTGCGAAGCGGCTGTCGCTGATGAAGCGCGGCATTGTACCGCCAGCCGGCGCCGCGCGCGACGTTCTCTCGGACGAGCGAACATGATCGAGCGGTCAGGAATCCGCGCCTGCCCGGCGCGGCCCCGTGGCAGGCGGGCCGCGCCGCTGCCGGCTCATTTCAGCAGGTTGTTCACCAGTAGCGTCTCGACGTCCTTGAAGCGCCCGCTGAGCACGGCCTTGGCGGCGTAGAGGGCGGTGTCGGCGACCTGGCCGAACTCGATCTTCGGCGGCATCACCAGCTCCGCAGGGTTGGTATGCACGTCCAGCAGCGCCGGACCGGGCTGGGCGAGGAACTCCTGCACCGCCGCCTCGAGATCCTCGGAGCGCGTCACCTTGCGTCCGTGGAAGCCGATCACCTCGGCGAGCCGGGCGAAGTCCGGGTTGAGCAGGTCGGTGTAGTTGTCCAGCAGGCCCTCGACCTTCTGTTCCAGCTCGACGAAGTTCAGCGAGGCATTGTTCAGCACCACTACCTTGATCGGCAGTTTTTCCTGGATGGCCGTCAGCAGGTCGCCGAGCAGCATGGCCAGGCCGCCGTCGCCGGAGATCGAGATCACCTGGCGCTCGGGGTAGGCCTTCTTCAGTCCCAGCGCCTGGGGCATGGCGTTGGCCATGGTGCCGTGGACCAGGCTGGTGAGGGTGCGGCGCTTGCCGTTGCTGTGGATGTGACGCAACAGCCAGACCATCGCCGAGCCGCCGTCGGCGGTGAACAGGGCGTCCTCGCTGGCGTGCTGGTCGAGCAGGCTGACCAGGTGCTGGGGGTGGATCAGCTCGCCCTTGCCGGCTTGCTCCTCTTTTTCCAGCGTCCGCAGCGAGCGCTCGCGGTGCTTCAGGCATTCGTCGAGGAAGCTGCGTTCCTCGCGGACTTCGAGCAGCGGCAGGAGCGCCTCGAGGGTGGGGATCACGTCGCCGACCACGCCGAGATCGACGGGGTGGCGGCGACCCAGGTGGCTGCCGTCGCGGTCGACCTGGATCAGGGTGGCCTTCTGCGGATAGAACTGCGCCCAGGCGAAGTCGGCGCCGAGCAGCAGGAGGGTGTCGCACTCGGTCATCATGTGGAAGCCGGACTCGATCCCGAGCATACCGGTCATGCCCATGTTGAAGGGGTTGTCGTACTCGACGAAGTCCTTGGCCCGCGACGTGTGCGCGATGGGCGCCTTGAGGCGGTCGGCGAGGGCCACCAGCAGGTCGTGGGCGCCCTGGCAGCCGGAGCCGGCGTAGATGCCGATCTTCTTGCCGTGGGCCAGCAGGCGGGCGATATCCTGCAGTTCGGCGTCGCTGGGGCGCAGCACCGGTTGCGGGAAATGCACCGAGAACGGCAGGTCGTCCTTCACCGTGGCCTGGCTGATGTCGGCCGGCAGGATCACCACCGCCACGCCGCGCCGGTTGAGCGCCGCCTGGCAGGCCAGGGCCAGCACCCGGCGCGCCTGTTCCGGGCTGTGCACCTGCTCGCAGAACACCGAGCAACTGGCGTAGACCGCCTTGAAGTCGACCTCCTGGGGAAACTCCATGCCCAGTTGCGGGGTGACGATCTGGCTGGCGATCAGCACCATCGGCGCGCGGTTGCGCTGGGCCTCGTAGACGCCGTTGATGAAGTGCAGGCTGCCCGGTCCGCAGGAGCCGGCGCAGGCGGTCAGGCGTCCGCTGATGTAGGACTCGGCGCCCGCGGCGAAGGCCGCCGCCTCTTCGTGGCGCACGTGGACCCACTGGATCTGGCTGCGATGGATGGCGTCGGTGACATGGTTGAGGGTGTCGCCGACGATGCCATAGCAATGGCGGACGCCGGCGGCTTCCAGGGTTTCCACGACGATCTCGGCGACTTTCTTGCTCGACATGAAGCTGTCCTCGAATGGAATTCGTTAGCTAGCTAATTTTGGTCGCGCGTGGAGCGGCAAAAGTTCCTCGCCCGAGGCTAGGCATCGGGCAAGACACTTTTGTGAAAATCGAGACAGTCGAGGCGCGGCGGGCTCAGCGCTTGAGCATGGCGCGGATGTCGGCGAGGGCGGCGTTGCCCTTGGCCGCCTTGACCTCTTGCGGGGCGTCTTCCATGCCTTCCCATTCGAGGTCTTCGGGGGGCAGTTCGTCGAGGAAGCGGCTCGGCGAGCAGTCGATGATCTCGCCGTATTGCTTGCGCTTGGCGGCGAAGGTCATCGCCAGGTTCTGCCGCGCGCGGGTGATGCCGACGTAGGCCAGGCGGCGCTCCTCTTCCACCGTGTCGGCCTCGATGCTGGAACGGTGGGGCAGGATCTCTTCCTCCATGCCCATGATGAACACGTAGGGGAACTCCAGCCCCTTCGACGCGTGCAGGGTCATCATCTGCACGCCTTCGGCGCCTTCCTCTTCTTCCTGCTGGCGCTCCAGCATGTCGCGCAGGACCAGCTTGGCGATGGCCTGCTCGATGGTCATGTCGCCTTCCTCGTCGCGCTCGAGGGTGTTCTTCAGTGCCTCGATGAGGAACCAGACGTTGCTCATGCGGAATTCGGCGACCTTGTCGCTGGAGGCGTTCTGCCGCAGCCAGTTCTCGTAGTCGATGTCCATCACCATGCTGCGCAGCACGGCGATCGGCTCGTTCTCCGCGCACTGTCGGCGGATACCGTCCATCCAGCGCTTGAAGCGTTGCAGGCGTTCGTGGAAACGGCTGTCGAGGTGCTCGGCCAGGCCCATCTCGTCGCAGGCGGCGTACATCGATATCTTGCGCTGGGTGGCGTAGTTGCCGAGCTTCTCCAGGGTCGCCGAACCGATTTCCCGGCGCGGCACGTTGATCACCCTGAGGAAGGCGTTGTCGTCGTCGGGGTTCACCAGCAGGCGGAAGTAGGACATCAGGTCCTTCACTTCCTGGCGCCCGAAGAAGCTGGTGCCGCCAGAGAGCCGATAGGGAATCTGGTGGTGCTGGAGCTTCAGCTCCATCAGCTTGGCCTGGTGGTTGCCACGGTAGAGGATGGCGAACTCGCTGTACGGCCGCTCGGTGCGCAGGTGCAGGGTGAGGATTTCCATGGCGATGCGCTCGGCCTCGGCGTCCTCGTTGCGGCAGCGGATCACCCGGATCGGATCGCCGTGGCCCATCTCGCTCCACAACTGCTTCTCGAATACGTGCGGGTTGTTGGCGATGAGGACGTTCGCGCACTTGAGGATGCGGCTGGTGGAGCGGTAGTTCTGCTCCAGCATCACCACCTTCAGCGAAGGGAAGTCTTCCTTCAGCTGCATCAGGTTTTCCGGGCGCGCGCCGCGCCAGGCGTAGATCGACTGGTCGTCGTCGCCGACCACGGTGAACTGGGCGCGGTCCTTCACCAGCAGCTTGACCAGCAGGTACTGGCTGGCGTTGGTGTCCTGGTACTCGTCCACCAGCATGTAGCGCACCTTGTTCTGCCACTTCTGGAGGACGTCCGGATGTTCCTGGAACAGCTTCACCGGTTGCAGGATCAGGTCGTCGAAGTCCACCGCGTTGTAGGCGCGCAGGGTGCGCTGGTAATGCAGGTAGACGATCGCGGCGGTCTGCTCCTTGGGATTGCGGGCCTTTTCCAGCGCCTCCTCCGGAAGGATCAGGTCGTTCTTCCAGGCGCCGATGTAGTTCTTGATCTCGTCGACGCCGTCGTCCCCGGAATACTCCTTCTGCATGATGTCGGTCAGCAGCGCCTTGATGTCCGACTCGTCGAAGATCGAGAAACCGGGCTTGTAGCCGAGCCGCTCGTGTTCCTTGCGGATGATGTTCAGGCCGAGGTTGTGGAAGGTCGAGACGGTCAGGCCCTTGCCCTCGCCGCCGCGCAGCAGGGTGCCGACGCGCTCCTTCATCTCCCGCGCGGCCTTGTTGGTGAAGGTCACGGCGACGATGTACTGGGCGCGGATACCGCACTGCTGGACGAGATAGGCGATCTTGCGGGTGATCACGCTGGTCTTGCCGGAGCCGGCGCCAGCCAGGACCAGCAGGGGACCGCCGACGTAGTTCACGGCTTCTTGCTGCCGGGGATTGAGTCGGGACATAGGAACAGGCCGGAAGAGAGGGTTGAAGCGGGGGCGTATTCTAACAGGCTGGCTGGCATCCGCGAGAATTAGCGTGCAAGCTGTGACCGATCCCGAGATCGTTCACGCCATTTTGCTGTAGATTCCCTACCGCATTAGGATGATGCCGTTCGTTCTTTACGAAGATTCTTAAAACTTTGGAGGTTGCTTGTCAGCGCCCGCAGAACCCTTGCGCCTGCTCCTTCTGGCGGATACGCCGGACTGGGCGCCACTGCTAGGTGAACGCCTGAGAGCGCTGGGGCCTGCCTTTTCGCTGAGCATCGTCACCACCTGGGAGGGCGCGGCCACCCTGTTCGCCGCCGAGCCCCGCGGGCTGCTCCTGGCCACGCCGGCCTGCCTGCCGCTGGGGACTCCCTGCCCCTGGCCGGTGATCCTGCTGTTGCAGCAGGAGCCGGCGCAGGCGCCGGTTGGGGTGGTCGACTGGCTGGCCGCCGAACAGCTCTCCGAGGACAGCCTGCGCCGCTGCCTGCGCTACGCGCGCGAGCGCCTGGGCTTGCAGGCGACCCTGCAACTGCTCGCCGAGCAGGATCCGCTGACCGGCATCGCCAACCGCCAGGGCTTCCAGACCCTGCTCGCGGCGCGCCTCAGCGAATTCGACGGGCGTGGCCTGGTGCTCGGCCATCTCGACCTGGACAACTTCCGTCACGTCAACGATTCCCTCGGCCACCAGGGCGGCGACCGCCTGATCCTGCAGGTGGTCAACCGCCTGCGCGGCTTCATGGAGAACGGTGACAGCCTGGCGCGCCTGGGCAGCGACGAGTTCGCCCTGCTGCTGGACACCCGTCGCGATCCGCAACGCGCCGAGCGGGTCGCCGAACGCATCGTCGAATGCCTCGGCGAGCCCTACTGGATCGATGGCGAGAGCCTCTTGCTGGGTTGCAGCCTGGGACTCGCCCATGCCCGTGCCGACGAAGGTGCCGATCCGCTGATGTGGCATGCGCACATCGCCATGCAGCAGGCCAAGAGCCGCCAGGGTTGCACCTTCCATGTCTTCGACGAACGCATCAACCGTGGCGTGCGCAGCCTAGCCGACCTCGAAGCCGAACTGCGCCGGGCGCTGCGTCGCGACGAGCTGGAGCTGCACTACCAGCCGCGACTGTGCCTGGACAGCGGGCGCATCGTCGGCCTGGAGGCGCTGGTGCGCTGGCGCCACGGCGAGCGGGGCCTGCTCACGCCCAGCGAGTTCGTCCCGCTGGCCGAGGAGAGCGGGCTGATCGTGCCGCTCGGCTACTGGGTCATCGCCCGCGCCCTGCGCGACATGCAGTGGCTCAACGGGCGCGGCCTGGAGCCGTTGCACATGGCGGTGAACCTGTCGTTCCGCCAGTTCCAGGACAGCCAGTTGCTGCCGACCCTGCAACGGTTGATCGAAGAGCACGGCGTCGACGCGCGCTGGCTCGAGTTCGAACTGACCGAGACCGCCGTGATGCGGCGTAGCGACCAGGTGCTGCAGACCATGCAGGCGCTCGGCCAACTGGGCGTGCGCTTTTCGCTGGACGACTTTGGCACCGGTTTCTCGTCCTTCGTCCACCTCAATAGCCTGCCGATCACCCTGTTGAAGATCGACCGCAGCTTCGTCGGCGGCATGGACCAGCGGGCGGAAAACTTCCAACTGGTGCGGGCGATGATCAACCTGGCGCACAACCTAAACCTGGAAGTGGTTGCCGAAGGCGTGGAGACCCTGCGCCAGCAGGAGCAGTTGCGCGATTTCGGTTGCGACCAGGTGCAGGGCTACTGGATCAGTCCGCCGCTGCCGCTGGCGGAACTGGCGCGTTTCCTGGGCATCGGCGAGCGCTCGGCGCACCGCGGCCAGCCGCTCGGCAATTGAGCGCCGACGTCTCGCTGGCTGTGGCTTTCGGCAGCAACCGCGCGGTCTTCCACTCGAAGGCCAGGGTCAGGCCGATGGCTGCGCAGGCCAGGCCGCCGGCCAGCCCCCACCAGACGCCCGCGGCGCCCCAGCCGGCCGCGAACGCCAGCAGGCAGGCCAGCGGCACGCCAACCAGCCAGTAGCAGGCCAGGCCGACCAGGAAGGTGGTGCGGGCGTCCTTGAGACCGCGGATCGCGCCCATGGCGACGTTCTGGGTGCCGTCGAACAGCTCGAACCAGGCGGCGATCGCCAGCAGCGAGACGGCCATCGCGGCCACCTCCCGGTTGGCCGGGGCGTCGCGGTCGAGGAACAGGCCGATGATGGCCTCCGGCATCCACCAGAAGAGCCCGGCGAAGAGCAGCATGCACAGCGCGCCGAAGCCGATGCCGACGCGCCCGGCGCGGCGTGCTTCGAGCAGGCGGCCGGCGCCGAAATGCTGGCCGATGCGGTAGGTGGTGGCGTACGACAACCCCACCGGCACCATGAACGCCACGTATACCGCCTGGATGGCGATCTGGTGCGCGGCCAGGGCGTGATCGCCGATGATGCCCATGCACAGGGTGGCGACCGTGAACATCCCCGACTCCACCGCGTAGGTGCCGCCGATGGGCAGCCCCAGGCGCAGGATCTCCTCGACCATCGCCCGCTGCGGCCGTCCCAGTCCGCGCAGCAGCGAGTACGCGGCATAGGCCGGCTGCCGGCGGATATACAGGGCCAGCAGCAGCGGCATGCAGTTCATGACGAGGGCGGTGACCAGGCCGATACCGGCCAGGCCCAGGCGCGGCAGGCCGAACAGGCCTTCTATGAAGGAATAGTTGAGAGCCAGGTTGGCCAGCGCGCCGAGCACGCTGATCGCCATCACCGGGCCGGCGCGGTCGATGGCGCTGGTGAAGCCGCGCAGGACCATGAAGGCCATGTAGCCGGGCAGGGCGAATGTCAGGCTGTGGAGGAACTGCATGGCGCCGTCCACCGTCTGCGGCGCCTGGCCGAAGAGCAGGAGCAGCGGCCGCAGGTTCCATAGCAGCAGGCCGGCGGCCAGGGCCAGCGCGGCGCCGACCCAGAGTCCGGAGCGAGCGGCCGCGGCGGCGCCAGCGGCGTCGTCGCAGCCGTGACGGATCGCCACCAGGTTGCCGACCGCTGCTACCACGCCGACACAGAACGTCGAGACGAAGGCGTAGCTGACCGCGCCCAGGCCGCCGGCGGCCAGCGCGTCGGGGCCGAGCTTGCCCATCATCACGGTGTCGGTGAAGACCATGGCGACATAGGCCAGCTGGGCGGCGATCAACGGGCCCGCCAGGCGCAGGATGGCTTTGAGTTCGACGAGGGATGGCGAGGACATGGATGAGTATGGCTCAGGAGGAGATGGTTGCCGCGATGGCCTGTCGGCGTTGAGAATGCGGCTATTCTCGGTGCGACTGGCATGGCTCCACAAAAGGAAAAACAAGATGCCAGGCATGAGTAAAAGTCATGAAAGAGGTAATTCCCCAATGACCCGTCGCCTGCCCCCGCTGTATGCCCTGCGCGCCTTCGAGGCTGCCGCCCGGCACGCCTCTTTCACCCGCGCCGGCGAGGAACTGGCGATAACCCAGAGCGCGGTGAGCCGGCACATCCGTACCCTGGAGGAGCACTTCGATTGCCGTCTGTTCGAGCGCCATGGCCGCCAGTTGCAGCTGACCGAGCCGGCACGCCTGCTACTGCCCGGGCTGCGCGACGGCTTCGATGCGCTGGAACGGGCCTGCACCGCCCTGCGCGTGGACGACGCCACCCTGCGCCTGAAGGCGCCTTCCACCCTTACCCTGCGCTGGCTGCTACCGCGCCTGAGCCGCTTCCGCCACCTGAACCCGGATATCGAGGTGCAGCTCACCAGTGCCTGGATGGATGTGGACTCGGTGGATTTCCAGCGCGAGCCTTTCGACTGCGCGGTGTTGCTGGGCAGCGGCCAGTTCAGCCCGGAATGGGAAACGGCAGCGCTGTTCGCCGAATGGCTGGTGCCGGTCTGCGATCCCGACGAGGCCGTGGAGCCCTGGACCCTCCAACGCCTGCGTGACAGCGAGCTGCTGCACCCCACGCCGGATCGTCGCGACTGGCGACGCTGGCTGCAGCGGACTGGGCTGGGGGACGAGGTGTCGCTCAAGGGCGGCCAGGTGTTCGACACGCTGGAACTGGGTATCGTCGCCGCCGCACGAGGCTATGGCGTGTCCATCGGCGACCTGGTGATGGTCGCCGAGGATGTCGCCCAGGGCCGCATCGGCCTGCCCTGGCCGGTGGCGGTGGCCAGCGGCGAAAGCTATCACCTAGTCTGGCCTCGCGCCCGCAGGGGACAGGAACGCTTCCAGCGATTGCGCGACTTCCTCCTCGCGGAGGTGGCGGCGATGCGTCTGCCCGTCGTCGAGCGGCTGGCGTGACGCCGCCGGACAACTCCTGGCGCTGACGCGACGTTACAGGTCGCTGCCGTCGCTGGGCCGGGCGCAGGGTTTGCGCTAGGGTCGTTGGTCGTTGCCTGTCGGGAGCGGCAGGGGACGGAGCTTCCTTCCAACCGCCCAAAGGAACCCGCCATGACCTTCGCCAAAGGAATACTCGCCGCGCTGGCGCTCGCCGCCGCAGTCGGCCAGGCCAGCGCCACCGAACTCGAGCACTGGCCGGCCCCCGCCGCCAGGCAACTGAATGCACTGATCGAGGCCAACGCGAACAAGGGCGCCTACGCCGTGTTCGACATGGACAACACCAGCTATCGCTACGACCTGGAAGAATCGCTGCTGCCCTATCTGGAAATGAAGGGCGTGCTGACCCGCGACAGGCTCGACCCTTCGCTGAAACTGATCCCGTTCAAGGACCAGGCCGGGCACAAGGAGAGCCTGTTCAGCTACTACTACCGGCTTTGCGAGATCGACGACATGGTCTGCTATCCCTGGGTCGCCCAGGTGTTCTCAGGCTTCACCCTCAGGGAACTGAAGGGCTATGTCGACGAACTGATGGCCTACGGCAAGCCGATCCCCGCCACCTATTACGACGGCGACAAGCTCGCCACGCTCGACGTCGAGCCGCCGCGCGTGTTCAGCGGCCAGCGCGAGCTGTACAACAAGCTGATGGAAAACGGCATCGAGGTCTACGTGATCAGCGCGGCCCACGAGGAACTGGTGCGGATGGTCGCGGCGGACCCCAGGTATGGCTACAACGCCAAGCCGGAGAACGTCATCGGCGTCACCACCCTGCTGAAGAACCGCAAGACCGGAGAGCTGACCACCGCGCGCAAGCAGATCGCCGAGGGCAAGTACGATCCCAAGGCCAACCTCGACCTGGAGGTGACCCCCTACCTGTGGACCCCGGCGACCTGGATGGCCGGCAAGCAGGCTGCGATCCTCACCTACATCGACCGTTGGAAGCGGCCGATCCTGGTCGCCGGCGATACCCCGGACAGCGACGGTTACATGCTGTTCAACGGCACCGCGGAAAACGGCGTGCACCTGTGGGTCAACCGCAAGGCCAAGTACATGGAGCAGATCAACGGCATGATCAAGCAGCATTCCGCCGCCCAGGCCAAGGCCGGCCTGCCGGTGACGGCGGACAGGAACTGGGTGATCGTCACCCCGGAGCAGATCCAGTAGGCGAAACGGCGAGGGGCCGGCATTGGCCGGCCCCCGCATCCCTCAGCGCACCACGTGCAGGAAGTGCATGTGCCGCTCGTACTGATCGAGGATGTCGCCGATCACGCCGTCGCGGCTCCAGCCCATGATGTCGTAGTCCTGGCCGCCTTCCTGGAGATGGACCTCGGCGCGGAAATACTTGCGCGACTCGCTGCTGTCCTCGGTGTCGCGCATCACGAAGCTCGGCGTGGTGAAGGCGCGCGGACGCACCTCGTAGATGAAATCGACCTCGCCGCCGTGGCTGACTTCCAGCCGAACCCGGCCGTCCTCGCCGTCCTGCACCTGGACTTCGTAGCCCTGCTTGCGCAGTTCGGCGGCGACGTCCTCGCAGGCCGGTCGCGCCACATCGGTGATGAAGCGGTTGACGTGGCTGCGCCTCGGGAACATGGCGATGTTGCGCAAGCGGCGCTGCCAACCGTCGCCCTCGCTTGCGCCGCTGCGCGTGGTGGGGCGGGAGAAGGTCAGCGCCTGGTAGCGGATGCCGCGCTTGGTGGCATCCAGGTGCAGCGCCTTGAACAGGCCCCAGATCGACGCCAGGAGCACGATGGAGAATGGCAGCGCGCTGGCGATGGTCGCGGTTTGCAGCGCCTTGAGGCCATCGGCGAGGAGCAGGGCGATGGCCACCACGCCCATCAGCACCGACCAAAATATCCGCTGCCAGAGCGGCGAGTGGTCCTTGCCGCTGGAGGCCAGCATGTCCACCACCAGCGCGCCGGAGTCGGCCGAGGTGACGAAGAACACCACCACCATCAGCACCGCCACCAGCGAAATCACGCTGCCCAGCGGGAAGTGCTCGAGGAAGGCGAACAGCGCCACCGAACTGTCCTGGTTGACCACTTCGGCCAACTGGGTGAAGCCCTCCTGCAGGACCATGTGGATGGCGGTATCGCCGAACACCGTCATCCACAGCAGGGTGAAGCCGGCCGGGACGAACAGCACGCCGCAGACGAACTCGCGGATCGTGCGGCCGCGCGAGATACGGGCGATGAACAGGCCGACGAAGGGCGACCAGGACAGCCACCAGCCCCAGTACAGCAGGGTCCAGCCGCCGATCCAGTCGGTGGGCTCGTAGGCGTACAGGTTGAAGGTCTTGTTGACGATGTCGGACAGGTAGGCCCCGGTGTTCTGCACGTAGGTTTGCAGGAGGAACACGGTCGGCCCGAGGACCAGCACGAAGAGCAGCAGGATCACCGCCAGGCTCAGGTTCAGCTCGGACAGGATGCGGATGCCGCGGTCCAGTCCGCTGGCCACCGAGAGCGTGGCGAGGCCGCAGGTGGCGGCGATCAGGGCGATCTGCACGGTCTGGTTCACCGGCCAGCCGAACAGGTGGTGCAGGCCGCTGTTGATCTGCAGCACGCCGTAGCCGAGCGAAGTCGCCACGCCGAACACGGTGCCGATGATCGCGAAGATATCCACCGCGTGGCCGATGGGGCCGTAGATACGTTCGCCGATCAGCGGATACAGCGCCGAGCGCAGGGTCAGCGGCAGGCCGTGGCGATAGCTGAAGAAGGCCAGGATCAGCGCGACGATGGCGTAGATCGCCCAGGCATGCAGGCCCCAGTGGAAGAAGGTCAGCTTCATCGCTTCCTTCGCCGCCTGCACGGTGTTCGGCTCGCCTACCGGTGGGGTGGTGAAGTGCATCACCGGTTCGGCAACGCCGAAGAACATCAGACCGATGCCCATGCCGGCGGAGAACAGCATGGCGAACCAGGTGGTGTTGCGGTAGTCGGGACGACTGTGGTCGGGGCCGAGCTTGATGTCGCCGTAGCGGCTGACGGCGAGGAACACCACGCTGATCAGGATCAGCGCCACGGCCAGTACGTAGAACCAGCTGGCGTTGGTGATGATCCATTGCTGGACGTGGTTGAACAGCGATTGCGCTTCTTCCTGGAGGAGCACGGTGAACAGCACCAGGGCCAGGATCAGGGCGGCGGAGGTATAGAAGACCGGAGGATTCAGGGTGCTCCGGGGGGTAGTGGGTGTCTCCATGTAAGCTAGCTCTCCTTGTGATCGGATTGCCCGCCGAAGGCGGAAGACGAAACAGCCTAACACATCGTGATAGCTAATTTGATTCGGAAAGCCTTAATCGATAGCTTTGCTGAATTATTACGCTTCACGTGGAGGTCGTTGCCCGATACTGCAGGGCTTCCGCCAGGTGCCGGCGTTCGATGGCATCGATGCGCTCCAGGTCGGCCAGCGTCCGGGCCACCTTGAGTATGCGATGCAAGGCGCGCAAGGAAAGTTCCAGGCGCTCTCCGGCAGCCTCCAGCCAGCGGCGGTCCGCTTCGGCGAGTGCACAATTGCGGTGCATCGCCTGGAGGTCGAGATGGGCATTGGCGCAGCCCTGGCGGGCCAGTTGCCGTTGCCGTGCGGCGCCAACCCGTTCGCTGATCTCGGCGGTAGCGGTTTCGCCGTGTCCTGGCTGCAGGCTGGTGCTTTCGCGGAGCACGCTGACGTGCAGGTCGATGCGATCGAGCAGCGGTCCGGACAGCTTGCCCCGGTAGCGCTGGACCTGTTCCGGGGTGCAGCGGCAGCGGCCGCTGGGATCGCCGAGGTAGCCACAGGGACAGGGATTCATCGCCGCCACCAGTTGGAAGCGCGCCGGGAAACGTACCCGGCCGTTGGCCCGGGCAATGACGATCTCGCCGCTTTCCAGCGGCTCGCGCAGGACCTCCAGGACCTTGCGCTCGAACTCCGGCAGTTCGTCGAGGAACAGCACGCCCTGGTGCGCCAGGGTGATCTCGCCCGGCTGCGGGCGGCTGCCGCCGCCGACCAGGGCCGGCGCGGAGGCGGAGTGGTGCGGCTGGCGGAACGGTCGCTGCGGCCAGTGCCTGAGGGGGACGTGGCTGGCCACCGAATGGATCGCTGCGACCTCCAGGGCCTCGTCCTCGTCGAGCGCCGGCAGCAGGCCGGGCAGGCGGCTGGCCAGGAGGGTCTTGCCGGTGCCCGGCGGGCCGCTGAGCAACAGGTTGTGCGCGCCGGCGGCGGCCACCAGCAGGGCGCGCTTGGCGGCGGCCTGGCCCTGGACCTCGGCCAGGTCTGGATAAGGGAAGGGCGCGCGGAGCAGGCCGCGGGCCTGGTAGGGCAGCAGCGGGGCCTGGCCGGAGAGGTGTCCGGCGATCTCCAGCAGGTGGTCCACGGCGAACACCGTCAGCCCGCTGGCCAGGCTGGCCTCTTCGGCATTTTCCTTCGGTACCACCAGAACGTGCCTTGCGTCGCGCGCCGCCAGCGCGGCCGGCAATACGCCTCGCACTGGCCGGATCGCCCCGGACAGGGCCAGTTCGCCAAGGCACTCCAGGCCGTCGAGGGTGGTGCCGGGCAACTGGCCGCTGGCGGCGAGGATGCCGAGTGCGATGGCCAGGTCGAAGCGACCGCCGTCCTTGGGCAGGTCGGCGGGGGCGAGGTTGAGGGTGATGCGCCGCGCGGGGAAGTCGAAACCGGCATTGAGCAGGGCGCTGCGCACGCGGTCCTTGCTCTCGCGCACCGCGGTTTCCGGCAGGCCGACCAGGGTCAGCGAAGGCAGGCCGTTGGCCAGGTGCGCCTCGACGCTGACGCAGGGGGCTTCGACGCCGACCTGGGCTCGGCTGTGGACAATCGCCAGGGACATGGATCGCTCCTTGATCTCACGCCGCTCGCAGGGGGAAGGATCAGTCGGCGGGCGGCGTCAGCTTGCTTTCGAGTTCCGCCACCTTGGCCTCCAGGGCTTCCAGCCGTGCGCGGGTGCGGGCGAGGACCAGCATCTGGCTGTCGAATTCCTCGCGGCTGACCAGGTCGAGCTTGCTGAAAGCGCTCTGCATCAGGGCGCGGAACTGCGACTCCAGTTCGGCCTTGGGCAACGGCGATTCGCCGGCGAACAGGCGGCTGGCTTGTTGGCTGAGGGCTTCGAAGACGGCTTTGGGCGGCAGCATGGCGAGGGTTCCGGTAACGAGTGGGCGGCAGTCTAGCACGATGTCGGCGGCGCTCGCGGGAGGGCCATTGCACACTTTTTGCGCAACTGTCGGAGCGCGTCTGCGCCTATTTGGTGCGCCGCCCGGAGGCCGGCGTTCCGCACTATCCCCGGGTTGGCGGCTAAGGGCTTGAAATCCGGCGGATTTGCCGGAGCTGGCAAGCTTTCTGCTTTGGCCGGGGTGAGGCGTGCACTGAAGCAGTACCGGTGCGGCAGATGAGGCGGTTGCGGGAGGCCGGCAGGTTGCGGCATCGAACGGCCGCAGCAGGGCCAGGTCGGGGCGGAGGGTCCCGATCATGCTTCCCAGAGGGACCGGCGCGTTACAAAGCCAGACACTGCGCTTAGACTGTCCTCGGGTTCGTTTTCCTGGGGCGAGTCCACCAAACACGGGAGAGAGTTTCATGAAGCTAGTCACTGCCATCATCAAGCCGTTCAAGTTGGACGACGTCCGCGAGTCGTTGTCCGAGATCGGTGTGCAGGGCATCACGGTGACCGAGGTCAAGGGTTTCGGCCGGCAAAAGGGCCACACCGAGCTGTATCGCGGCGCCGAGTACGTCGTCGACTTCCTGCCCAAGGTGAAGATCGACGTGGCGATCGCCGACGACCAGCTGGACCGCGTCATCGAGGCGATCACCAAGGCGGCCAATACCGGCAAGATCGGTGACGGCAAGATCTTCGTGGTGAACCTGGAACAGGCCATCCGCATCCGTACCGGCGAAACCGATACCGACGCGATCTAAGCCCAACCGAACCCCCAAAAGCCCCAGGAGAATACCAACATGACTCTGCGTAAGATCGCAGGGCTAGGAGCCCTATTGTCCCTCGCTTTGCCGGGCGTCGCCCTGGCCGCTGAGGAACCCGTCCTGAACAGCGGCGACACCGCCTGGATGCTGATCTCCACTGCGCTCGTCCTGCTCATGACCATCCCCGGTCTGGCGCTGTTCTACGGCGGCATGGTGCGAGCGAAGAACGTGCTGTCGATCATGATGCAGTGCTTCGCCATCACCGGCCTGATCACCATTCTCTGGGTGGTCTATGGCTACAGCCTGGCGTTCGATACCGCCGGGATGGAGAAGGGCGTCCTCAACTTCAATTCCTTCGTCGGCGGGCTGGACAAGGCCTTCCTCAGCGGTCTCACCGCCGACGGCCTGACTTCCGCCACCGCGCTGTTCCCGGAAAGCGTGTTCATCACCTTCCAGATGACCTTCGCGATCATCACACCGGCGCTGATCGTCGGCGCCTTCGCCGAGCGCATGAAGTTCTCGGCGATGCTGATCTTCATGGCGGTCTGGTTCACCGTGGTCTACGCGCCGATCGCGCACATGGTCTGGAGCGGCGACGGCGCCCTGATGTGGGACTGGGGCGTGCTGGACTTCGCCGGCGGCACCGTGGTGCACATCAACGCCGGTATCGCCGGCCTGGTCGCCTGCCTGGTGCTGGGCAAGCGCAAGGGCTACCCGACCACGCCGATGGCGCCGCACAACCTCGGCTACACCCTGGTCGGGGCGGCCATGCTGTGGATCGGCTGGTTCGGTTTCAACGCCGGTTCCGCCGCCGCCGCCAACGGCACCGCCGGGATGGCCATGCTGGTGACCCAGATCGCTACCGCCGCCGCGGCCCTGGCCTGGATGTTCGCCGAGTGGATCACCCACGGCAAGCCGAGCGCCCTGGGCATCGCGTCCGGCGTGGTCGCCGGTCTGGTGGCGATCACCCCGGCCGCCGGCACCGCCGGTCCGATGGGCGCGCTGGTGATCGGCCTGGCCTCCGGGGTGATCTGCTTCTTCGCCGCCACCAGTCTCAAGCGCGCGCTGAAATACGACGATTCCCTCGACGCCTTCGGCGTACATGCGGTCGGCGGTATCGTCGGCGCGCTGCTCACCGGGATCTTCGCGGCGCCGTCGCTGGGCGGCTTCGGCAGCGTGGAGGACATCGGCGCGCAGTTCTTCGTGCAGTTCAAGGGCGTGGCCTTCACCGTGGTCTACACCGCCGTGGTGACCTTCGTGATCCTCAAGGTGCTGGACCTGGTCATGGGCCTGCGGGTCACCGAGGAAGAGGAAGCGGTCGGCCTCGACCTGGCGCTGCACAACGAGCGCGGCTACAACCTGTAATACCTGCCGGCGCCCGGCTTTCCGCCGGGCGTCGGTTTGCCTCCCGCGCTCGCCTTCGCCGAACGCCATGCCCTTGCGCGTCGAAAGTCCTGGGCGTTTCCCGCGACTGCCACGACCTCTCCGCAACCGGTCTTTCAGCGACTGCCGGCGGACTGCGCAACCCTCAGCTTTCACAGGTCTGTCTCTTACGCTCTTTGCTTTTTCAAATGCCGCGCTAGAATGCGCGGCGCGACGGATCGGAGCCGATTTGGAACAGCAGCATGTGGCAGCAGACCCTGATCACCTTGCGCCCGCGTCCGCGGGGCTTTCACCTCGTCACCGAGGAGATACTCGACGCCTTGCCGGAGCTTCGGCGGTGCCGGGTCGGCCTGCTGCACCTGCTTTTGCAACATACGTCGGCTTCACTGACCCTGAATGAAAATGCCGATCCTGCCGTACGCCGGGATTTCGAGCGTTTTTTCGAGCGGCTGGCGCCACGCGGCGAAGTCGGCTATGAACACAACGACGAAGGTCCGGACGACCTTCCGGCGCATTTCAAGGCCAGCCTGCTGGGCTGCCAACTGACCCTGCCGATACAGTCGGGAGGGTTGGCACTGGGCACCTGGCAGGGGATCTATCTCGGTGAACACCGGGACAGGGGCGGGGCACGGCGCGTGCTCGCCACCTGGCAGGGCGAGTCAGTATGAATTTTTTCCGGCGGCGCTCATCAAAACGCGCGGCTGGGCTATAACTAACCTGCTTTTGCAGCACCGAGAGGTTGACCATGAGCGAAGAAGAACTGGAACAGGACGAGCTGGACGGCGCTGACGAGGACGACGGCGAAGAGCTGGCCGCGGCCGACGACGGCGAAGCGGACAGCAGTGACGGCGACGAGGCCCCCGCCCCCGGCAAGAAGGCGAAAGCCGCCGTGGTGGAAGAGGAACTGCCCTCGGTCGAAGCCAAGCAGAAAGAGCGTGACGCCCTCGCCAAGGCGATGGAGGAATTCCTTTCCCGCGGTGGAAAGGTGCAGGAGATCGAACCCAACGTGGTGGCCGATCCGCCGAAGAAGCCGGACAGCAAGTACGGCAGCCGCCCCATCTGATTTCGCGTCATCCCAAGGCCCGCCACCCGTGAGGGAGTGGCGGGCCTTGTGCTATGGCGCCTGCTATCTTGGCGGGCATCCCGCCCCGCCGCATCCCGGTTGGCGAGCCGATCTTTCGCCTGTTCAGGCACGGCTGGCGACGGGCCAAGGCCTTTTCCTTTCCGGTGGCAGCGCTACCGTTCCACATCGTCAACCGAAGCTGCTTGCCATCCAGGCGCTCCAAGCGGTGTCCGGGGCCAATCCTGCACTTGCCGGAGAGCGAGCTGTAGAGCTTGCTTAAGAATTTTCCTAGCGATTCTTAGGTGGATTCGCGGAGCCGTGTAGGTCCTGTCTTATGGCTCTTTTCCAGGCGTTCTGAAAAGATTCGCCACCCATCAAGTTCGCGCCGGTTCCGCCGGATTTTCCCGGACATGCCGGACACATCGGTTGTCATCCCATGGAGTTCAAGACGTTCCGTCGAACCCTGCTGATCGCGGCAGTCCTGTTCGTTCCCGCCGGCACCAGCATGGCTGCCAATCTGTACGCTTTCGGCGGCCGCGATATCGCCGTCCCCTCGATCCTTCCCGAGGGAAACGTCACGTCGCGCTACACGTTCACTCCCATGCAACTGTGCGGCAAGCCCAGCTGCGATCTCATCGGCGTCTCTCTGTACAACAAGGGAAGTGTCTGGGACCCGGTCGATGGTCCGGACCTGAATACCAACGTGCCGGGCCTTTCGGTGCGCCTGCTGCTGGATGGCATACCGGCGAGCAGCCGTTTCAAGGGCACTTTCTCGCAAATCGCGGAGGTCCAGTTGTTCCGCAACTCGACGCCGCTCTCCGACGGCCAGTTCGCGAGCGGAGCGTTCAACTCGTACTTCCTCATTACCTACAAGGACGGGCTTGTCGCGTCTGGCACCTCTTCCGTCAGGTTGACCGGGAGCGTCACCACGATCAATGCGACCTGCCAGGTCGCCGACCAGACCGTGAAGCTGCAGTCGATCGCTGCCGCCCGGCTGAACGGCGTCGGCACCTACGCGGCCGTTACCCCGTTCAATCTCGTAGTGGCCGGCTGTCCTCGCGGGTACAACCGCGTCGGCTACAGCCTTCAAGCGGTGGGGGGGGCGGTGGCCGAAGGCTCGGGTGTGCTGCCGCGCCTGGCGGGCAGCACCGCGACCGGCGTATCGATCCGGGTCACCGACGAGGCCGGCGTGCCGCTACGGATGGGACTCTCGTTGCCGGTGACCGCGTACGACAAGAACACCGGCGGGGCGTACTGGATCCCGATGAAAGCGTCCTATGTGCAGACCGCCGAGAAAATCACGCCCGGCTCGGTCCTGGCCGCGATGGTGATCCTGCTCGACTACCAGTGAGGCAGGGGAGGGCAAGAGCGCGCCTCACCCGAACGCCTCGAAGAACGCCAGGGCCCGCGGGTCGCTGGCATAGGCGATGTTGATACGCAGCCAGTCGCTCTCCTCGCCTTCCGGGCTGAAGCCGCTGCCCGGCGACAGCAGCACGTCCAGGCGTGTCGCCACGGCCTGCAATTCGGCGAACGGGTAGTCGCCGATACGGGCCCAGACGAACATCCCGCCGACCGGTTCGGCGAACACCTCCCAGCCGTTGTCCCCAAGCACCCGCAGGGTCGCCGCCATCTGCCGGGTCAGGCGCTGGCGCAGGCGTTGCACCAGCTTGCGGTAACTGCCGTTGGCGAGCATGGTCGAGACCACGCATTCGGCGAAGCGCTGGCTGCCGATACTGGTGTACATCTTCACATCCGCCAGGCGCCGGATCAGCTCGGGGCCGGCGATCAGGTAGCCGACCCGTAGCGAGCAACTGAGGGTCTTCGAAAAGCTCGCCAGGTAGATCACCCGGCGCAGCGAATCGAGGGTTGCCAGGCGGGTGCTGGGGCCGTTCTGGAAGTCGGCGTAGATGTCATCCTCGACGATGTGGAAATCATGCTGCTCGGCCAGTTGCAGCACGCGGTGGGCCACCGAGGGGCTGAGGCTGGTGCCGGTGGGGTTGTGGTACATGCTGTTGGTGAAAAGGAACTTCGGCTTGTGTGCGAGGAGGATCGCCTCCAGCGCGGCGGTGTCCGGGCCGTGGCGGGTGCGCGGCACGCCGAGCATCTTCACCCCGTGGAATTTCAGCAGGTTGAACAGGTTGTAGTAGCCGGGGTTCTCCACCACCACCACGTCGCCCGGCTTGAGCAGCGTGCGTACCAACAGGTCGAGGGCATGGCTGGCGCCGGTGGTGGTGAGGATCTGCTCCGGGTCGACATGGATATCGATCAGCCGCAGGCGTTTCTGGATGTGCTGGCGCAGCGCCGGCAGGCCCAGCGGAGTGCTGTAGTCGAACAGCCCGGCGAGTTCGCTGCGGGCGACCTGGCGGATCGCGTAGCTGAGTTCCTCGACTTCCCGCCAGCTGTCCGGAATCCAGCCGCAGCCGAGCTTGAGTTTCGTCGAGCTGCCGCTGAACTGGCCCCATGCGTTTTCCGCGCCTTCGTGCCACTCGCTGTCGAGTTCGGTAGCGGCGGTGGGTGCCTCGGCGACGAAGAACCCCGAGCCGTGCCGCGATTCCAGCATCCCCAGGGCGACCAGGCGGTCGTAGGCCTCGATCACGCTGGACTGGCTGAGCTGGTTTTCCCTGGCCAACTGGCGTATCGACGGAATCCGCGTGCCGGCGCGGACGCGATTGCCGCGGATCCAGCCGCTGACCCCTGCGACGATCTGCTGCACCAGCGGCTCGCTGGCATTGCGGTCGATCCGGAGGTGCATGCCTGACTCACTGTTCGGTCTTTTCAGGCGAACAGTTAAGCACAAATCCGAACAGCTGTTACTTGTTCCGTAGCGCCGCCGCGCCGGATAGTCGACGCCTCTTCTCGCGGGCTAGCCAATGCCCACCGCTCTGCCGCGGCAGGCCCTTGTACGG
Organism: Pseudomonas sp. HMSC057H01; assembly: GCF_001836405.1. Taxonomy (NCBI): domain Bacteria; kingdom Pseudomonadati; phylum Pseudomonadota; class Gammaproteobacteria; order Pseudomonadales; family Pseudomonadaceae; genus Pseudomonas; species Pseudomonas sp. HMSC057H01. Next base: position 92,126 of record NZ_KV828387.1, read on the forward strand.
AGAAACGCATGAGCAATACCCGTCGCCACGCCGCATGCCTGGCCTTCGGCCTGTGCCTGATCACCTTGGCGGTGAACCTCCAGGCGCCGCTGTACACCGCCTACGCGGAGCTTTCCGGCTACGGCGCGGCAGCCACCGCCAGCGCTTTCTCCGGCTATGTGCTTGGCGTACTGCCGGTGCTGCTGGTACTCGGCGGGTTGTCCGATCGGATGGGGCGCAAGCCGCCGATCGTCGTCGCGTTGCTGCTGTCGATGGTGGCCACCCTGGTGATGGCGCTCTGGCCGCGCCTGGAGGCGCTCGGCGTGGCGCGCCTGTTGCTCGGCGTCGGCACGGCCCTGGCATCGGCCACCGGGACGGCCTACATGAGCGAACTGATGGCGGGCGGGGATTCCCGCACCTCGGCCAACTGGGTGACCGCCAGCACCTCGCTCGGCTTCGGCCTCGGCGCGGCACTGACCAGTCTGTTCCTGCTGTTCCGGGAGAGCCTGGTGCCCGGCAGCTTCTGGGTCCAGCTGGGACTGGCCTGCGTGGCCCTGGCGGCGGTGGCGGGCCTGCCGGACGAGGCGCCGCGCGGGCGCGATACGCCGATGCTGCGGCTGCCGTTCTTTCCCGCCGGCAGCCTGCCGTACGGCTTCTCGATCCTGCTGGCATGGGCCACTGTGGGCCTGGTCATCGCGGTCCTGCCTTCGCTGCTGGCGGCCCACGGGCTGGCGCGCTGGTCGGGCTTCTCGACCTTCACCGTGATCAGCTGCGGCCTGCTGTTCCAGCCGCTGGCGCGGCGGATGGCGCCGGCCTCGGCGACCTGCCTGGGGCTGGTGATCCTGCCGCCGAGCTATGCCCTGCTGGCCTGGGGCGCGATCCACGGCTCACTGGCTGCGGTGCTGTTCGGTGCGCTGGGCGCGAGCAGTTCCTGCTACGGCTTCACCTACCTGGGCGGGCTGTCGGCGGTGAATGTCCTGGCCGGTGCGGAAAAGCCGCGGGCCAGCGCGGGCTACTTCCTGTTGGCCTACCTCGGCTTCAGCCTGCCGGTGATCTTCACCGGACTGATCGCGGATCGCTTCGGTGCGTCGACGGCGTTGCTGCTTTTCGGCGTGTCGCTGACGTTGGCTGCCGTTGCGGTGGCGCTTTCCATCTTGCGCGGGGTCGGGCGCTTCAAGGCCAGCGCTTCGCGTGCCTAGGGCGCTACCCGCGACCGGGGGCCCGGTTGGTCATTGCAGGCGGGCGAGCAGGGCCGGCAGCTCGGCGAGGCTGCGGATCTCCGCGCTCGGCTCTTCCTCCCCGGCCCAGGGCTTGCCGTTTGGGTTGAACCAGATGGCACGCATGCCGGCGCGGCGCGCTCCGGCGATGTCGTCGTTGGGGTGGTCGCCGATGTGTACCGCTGCCGAGGCCTCGACGCCGGCGCGCTTCAGGGCTTCGCGGAATGGCGTCGGGTCGGGCTTGCCGACGCCCAGTTCCTCGGCGCAGAGGGCGAACCGGAAGTAGTCGGCCAGGCCCAGGCGGCGCACGTCGGCGTTACCGTTGGTGAGCACGCCGAGGGTGAAGCGGTCGGCGAGGATCTCCAGGGTCGGGTGGACTTCGGGAAACAGGGTGACCCGGTGGCGCGCTTCGAGGAATACCTGGAAACCGGCCTCGGCCAGGCTTTCCGCCTCCGCCTGTGGATAACCGGCGTCGAGCAGGGCATGGAACAGGATGCGCCGGCGCAGCTCGCTGAGACGGTGGCGCAGCATCGGTTCGCGATCCAGCAGGCGGGTGCGGATCGCCCACAGGTGCTCGATGGGCACCGGACCCAGGCGCGCCGCGTTGCTCGCCAGCCATTCGCGGAGCAGGGCCTCGGCGTTGTTCATCACCGGGGCGACGTCCCACAGGGTGTCGTCGAGGTCGAAGGTGATCAGTCGCAGGCTGCTCATGGGTCGTTGCCTCCATCGGCGTTGCCCTTGCGCTTGGCGCGGGGATGGGCGCGGTCGTAGACCGAGGCCAGGTGCTGGAAGTCCAGGTGGGTATAGATCTGGGTCGTGGCGATGTCGGCGTGGCCGAGCAGTTCCTGCACGGCGCGCAGGTCGCCGGACGACTCCAGCAGATGGCTGGCGAAGGAATGCCGCAGCATGTGCGGGTGCAGGTGCTGGCCCAACTCGCGGACGCCGGCCTGGCGCACTCGCAGTTGGATCGCCCGTGGCGTCAGGCGCTTGCCGCCGCGGCCGATGAACACCGCTCCGTCTTCCGGAGCGGCCTGGGCGCGCAGCGGCAGCCAGGCTTCGAGCGCCTGGCGCGCGGCCTTGCCGACCGGCAGCTCGCGGACCTTGTTGCCCTTGCCGCGCACTCGCACCAGGCCTTCCTTGAGGTCCAGCCATTCGAGATCGAGGCCGACCAGTTCCGAGAGGCGCAGCCCGGAGGAATAGAACAGCTCCAGCAGGGCCTGGTCGCGGCGGGCGATGAAGTCATCCTCCACGGCACCGTCGAGCAATTGCAGGGCGCGGTCGGCGTCGAGGGTCCTGGGCAGCTTGCGCGGACTCTTCGGCGCGCTCAGGCCGTTGGCAGGGTCGTGCCGGCAGCGCCCTTCGCGTAGCAGGTACTGGTAGAGGCCGCGCGTCGCCGAGAGCAGCCGTGCCAGGCTGCGGCTGGATTGGCCCTGCTGGTGCAGGCGGGCGACGAAGGTGCGCAGGCTGCGGGTGTCGAGGGCGTTCCAGTCGGAGAGCCCGGCCTTTTCGGCGAGGGCGAGGATCTTCAGCAGGTCGCGGCGGTAGCCGTCGAGGGTGTGCGCGGAGACCTGGCGCTCGCTGCGCAGATGTTCGAGGAAGGCATCCAGGTCGGCGCGCATCTCGGACCGCCCGCCGCGCTCAGCGGACCGAGCGCAGCGGCGAGGAGAAGCGCGGCAGCACGCGGGCCAGGACCTCGGCGACATAGCCGAGGAACAGGGTGCCGAGGGAACTCTTGTAATGCTGCGGATCGGGACTGCCGATGGCGAGCACGCCGTGCAGGCCCTGGAAACTCAGGGAGACCACCGCTGCGGAGCCGATCTCGTCGCGGTCGCTCTCGCCGAAGAGGAACGCTAGTTCGTGCGGACGCAGCACGCCGCAGACGGTCTTGCCGCCGGAGAGCAGGCCGCCGATGGCCTGGTGCGCCTCCGCGCTGCTCACCGAGCGGCCCACCGAGACGCTACTGTCGCTGAACAGGATCAGGCTCACGTAGGGCACATGGAACTCGTGGCGCAGGCTGTCCTCGACGGTACTGACCACGTCTTCCAGGCTGGTGGCGTCGAGCAGGTCGAGGACCAGGCGGCGGGTCTTGTCGAACAGGCGGTCGTTCTCGCGGGCCACGTCCATCAGTTGCGAGAGCCGGTGGCGCATCTCGATGTTGCGCTCGCGCAGCAGGCGTACCTGGCGCTCCACCAGCGACACGGCGTCGCCGGGCTGGTGCGGGATGCGCAGCTCGGGGATCAGCTCGTCATGCTCGACGAAGAACTCCGGGTGCTGGCTCAGATAGGCGGCCACCTGCTCGGCGTCCAGCGCTGCTGTCGGTTCCTGGCTTTTCTCGGTCATAAGCGTCTCGGTTCTCGCGGGCGACGGCCCTTACAGGCGGACCTGGCCTTCATACACGCGGACGGCAGGCCCGGTCATCATAACGGGCTGGCCGGGACCTGCCCACTCGATGTGCAGGCGGCCGCCGGGGAGGTCGATCTGCACCGGCGATTGCAGCCAGCCCTGGCGAATCCCGGCAACCGCCGCGGCGCAGGCGCCGGTGCCGCAGGCCTGGGTCTCGCCGACGCCGCGCTCCCAGACGCGCAGGCGCGCATGGTGCGGATCGAGCACCTGGAGGAAGCCGATGTTGGCCTTCTTCGGGAAGCGCGGATGGACTTCCAGTTGCGGACCGAGGCTGTGTACCGGTGCGCTGTCGACGTTCTCGACGCGCAGCACGCCATGGGGATTGCCCATGGATACCGCGGCCAGTTCGACGCGCTGGCCATTCACCTCTATCTCATAGGACAAGGCTTCGCGCTCGGCCTGGAACGGTATCTCGGCCGGGGCCAGGCGCGGCGGACCCATGTCCACCGTGACCTGGCCGTCCGGGCGGATATTCAGCTCGATGATGCCGCCCTTGGTTTCTACGCGGATGCTCTTCTTCACCGTCAGGCGCTTGTCCTGAACGAAGCGGGCGAAGCAGCGGGCGCCGTTGCCGCACTGCTCGACCTCGGAGCCGTCGGCGTTGAAAATCCGGTAGCGGAAGTCGACGTCGGGGCTGCTCGGGGCTTCGACGATCAGCAACTGGTCGAAGCCGACCCCGGTGTTGCGGTCGCCCCAGAGCTTGACGTGCTTGGGCTGCACATGGGCGTGCTGGCTGACCAGGTCGAGGACCATGAAGTCGTTGCCCAGGCCATGCATCTTGGTGAAGCGCAAAAGCATAGTCTGGGCCTCACTGCGGCAGCAGGCTTTCGCCGGCGTAGAGCTCTTGGACGGTCTCGCGGCGACGGACCTCGTGGGTCTGCTCGCCATCCACCAGCACCTCGGCGGCGCGACCGCGGGTGTTGTAGTTCGAGCTCATGACGAAGCCGTAGGCGCCGGCCGAGCGCACCGCCAGGAGGTCGCCTTCGGCGAGCGCCAGGTCGCGATCCTTGGCGAGGAAGTCGCCGGTCTCGCAGATCGGCCCGACCAGGTCGTAGCGGCGCGGCACGGCATCGCGCGGGCGTACCGCCTGCACGTCCATCCAGGCCTGGTAGAGAGCCGGGCGGATCAGGTCGTTCATCGCCGCGTCGACGATGGCGAAATCCTTGTGCTCGGTGTGCTTGAGGTACTCGACGCGGGTCAGCAGCACGCCGGCGTTAGCGACGATGGACCGGCCCGGCTCGAACACCAGGGTCAGGTCGCGGCCATGCAGGCGCTCGCGGATGGCGCGGATGTAGTCGCCGGCCAGCGGCGGCTGTTCGTCGCGGTAGCGCACCCCGAGGCCGCCGCCGAGGTCCAGGTGGCGAATGCCGATGCCTTTGCCGGCCAGGCGGTCGACCAGCCCGAGCAGGCGCTCGAGGGCGTCGAGGAAGGGCTCCAGCTGGGTCAATTGCGAGCCGATGTGGCAGTCGACGCCGATCACCTCCAGGTGGTCAAGCTCGGCGGCGCGGGCGTAGACCGCCTCGGCCTCGTCGATGGCGATGCCGAACTTGTTCTCTTTCAGGCCGGTGGAGATATAGGGGTGGGTCTGGGCATCCACGTCCGGGTTGACCCGCAGCGACACCGGCGCTTTCACGCCGAGTTCCGCGGCCACCCGTTGCAGGCGCTCCAGCTCTTCGCCGGACTCGACGTTGAAGCAGTGCACACCGACTTCCAGGGCGCGGCGCATGTCGTCGCGGGTCTTGCCGACGCCGGAGAACACCACCTTGGCCGGATCGCCGCCGGCGGCCAGGACACGCTCCAGCTCACCGCGGGAAACGATGTCGAAACCGGCGCCGAGGCGCGCCAGCACATTCAGCACCCCGAGGTTGGAGTTGGCCTTGACCGCGAAGCAGACCAGGTGCGGCATGCCGGCGAGGGCGTCGGCATAGGCGCGGTACTGGGCCTCGATGTGCGCGCGGGAGTAGACGTAGGTGGGCGTGCCGAAACGCTCGGCGATGCGGGAAAGCGCCACCCCTTCCGCGAACAGCTCACCGTCGCGGTAACTGAATGTGTCCATGGGCGCTCTCTCAGAAACCGTAGCGGTCTTTGCTGTGTTCTTTCTTGGCTTTTTCGTCGTCCGGCAGGTACAGCGGGCCTTTCTGGCCGCAGGCGGCGATGGAGCCGGCGAGGAGGGCGAGCGCGACGAAGGACAGGAACAGCCGCTTCATGACGGAATCCTTGTAGAAAACGTGAATTGTTCCGGAGTATACCGACCCCCCGGCGCCTTGCCTATGCGAGCCGGATCAGGTGTGCCGGGGCTTGCAGGGGAATGGCCTGAGGCAGAGGGGGCGCCGGCGTTTTCCGCGAGCGTCGCGGCAAAACAGCGCGGACTACGGCAATACCAGCGTAGAATTGTCGGAATAGGGCAAGACGAAGGTAGTCGCCCGCCTTTTTTCCCGTTAGCGAATGCCGAGGCAATGCATGAGTACGATGAATGAAGCGCGTTTCCACGACCTGGTCGATGCGCTCCAGCAGCAGGTGGAAGACGCCTTCGATGACAGCGACCTGGATCTCGACCTGGAGAACGCCGGCGGCGTGCTCACCGTACGCTTCGAGAACGGCTCGCAGCTGATCCTCAGCCGCCAGGCGCCGTTGCGCCAGTTGTGGGTGGCGGCGAAGTCGGGCGGCTTCCACTTCGATTACGACGAGGCCAGCGGTCTCTGGCGCCACGATGGCAGCCAGGAACCGCTGGGCGCGCTGCTCAACCGGGCGACCCTGGAGCAGGGGGGCGAGGATGTCGAGTTCCCCGGCCTCTGAGGCTTCGCCGCCGGCGGTGGCCTCGCCTTGCCGGCGCCTGTGCTGCCTCGACGATGCGGACGTTTGCGTCGGCTGCGGACGCTCCCTGGCGGAAATCCGCGAGTGGGGCAAGGCCGACGATTCCCGCCGCTTGCAGATCAGGTCACAGGCCGCTCGACGCCAGTCGCTGGCGGGCCGTCTCTCCTGATAGGGGGGATGTTGCTAATTCCTGCGACTGTGTTAGTGTCCGGGAAAACCCCGCCTTCGGGCGGGGTTTTTGCTTTTTTGCGATTCCTGCTTTTCATCGATCAACCGAACCGGACCAAGGAGCACGCCTGCGATCATGAGCACGCCGCCGATCACCATCACTCGTCTGGACCTGCAGCGCCTGGAGCGCCTGCTGGATGGCCTGGACGAATTCGGACCCGCCGCCGAGGCGCTGGAGGCCGAACTGTCGCGCGCCCAGGTGGTGGGGCATGACGAGATTCCGCCGGGCGTCGTGACCATGAACTCCACCGTGCGTTGCCGCGAGGAAAGCAGCGGCAAGGAGTACACCTTGACCCTGGTCTATCCCGAAGACGTGGCCGGCGAAGGCAAGGTCTCGATCCTCGCGCCGGTGGGCACCGCGCTGCTGGGCCTGACCATCGGCCAGACCATCGACTGGCCGGCGCCGAGCGGCAAGACGCTGAAGCTGACCCTGCTGGAAATCGAATACCAGCCGGAAGCCGCCGGCGACTACGCGCGCTGATCGGTTTTCGCCCGTCGCCTGCCGGCGACGGGCTTCGCGACCCTCAGTCGCCCCCACCGCCCCCGCAACCGCTGCCGCCGTCCCCACCGCTATCGCCGCCGCAGCCGTGGCGCGAGTCCTGTCCGTCCGAACCGAAGGTACTGCCGCTATCGCTGGCGCAGCCGCTGCTGCAACCGATATGGCTGGCGCAATACACCGCTGCGCCGCCGTCTTGCCGCTGCGCGCAGTTCAGGGTGTAGCGGAAGCCGTCGGCGATCGCCAGTTCCGTGTCGAGAGCGAACAGCAGCGGTAGGCGCGTGGGGTTCTGGGGGTCGATGCCTTCGCGGCGACAAGCCAGCTTCCAGGCGCGCCGAATGCCTTCCTGGGCCTGTCGGGGGCTGCGCATCGCCTGCGCCGGCGTATGGTGGAGGAAGCGCCCGAGTCCCTTGCGGCAGACGTGCTGGTAGAGCCGGGTATGCAGGATCAACTCGTGCCAGGCGACATCCACCACCTGGGACGGCATCGCGACCATCCGCTTGCCGGCGGCGCGGCATAGCAGCAGGTATTCGCGCAGGCCGCCGAGCACTCGTTGGACCTGTTCCTCGCTGAGCTGCGGATAGCGCTCGCGGACCGCCTGGGCGACCCGCGGCGGCAGGCGAAATTGCTGGATGAAGCGGTAGCGCCGGCGATCCAGGCCGCGGCGGTAGAGATAGCCGCCCACGAATGCGGCGCCAGCGAGCAGGGTAATACCGAGGAGTGCCATCCGTACGTCCTTGTCGAGCCCCGCGCGGTGTGGCGCTGGGTCATTGTTCCAGCAGCGCCTGGTTCAGCGCCGTTTCCAGGACGCTTTTATAACGCAGATAGTGCAGCGTTTGCGGCTGTTCGTCGGCGAACAGCCGCGACAGGTCGAGGTCGGTCAGGTAGCAGGGGTAGGGTTCGCTTTCCGCGCGATGCGCCAGGATATGCCGGGCGACCGCCTTGAACAGGCCGGCGCCGTACTCCAGTTCGGAAAACTCCTGGTGGTCGCAGTACAGGGTGACCTGCACGCGCTTGCGTTCGCCGCGTTCGAGTAGCGCCTGTAGCTCGTACAACGCGGGTCCGGCCAGGGCCTCCGGCGCTTCGCGAGGCTCGACGTGCACTCTGCCGTCGTTGGAGAGCAACTCGTAGTAGCGGATATCCAGCGAGGCCGGCACCTGTTCCGCCAGCGACAGGGCGTTGCGCCGGTACAGCAGCGATTGCAGGAAGCGCTGCAGCGGTGCGAGCAGGCTGCGTTCGTCACGCAACGCCTGGCGCTGGCGCCAGAACGCGTTGCGTTCGTCGAGCAGGCTGATCTCGGCGCTGTCGAAGTCGCGCCGGTAGAACACCTGGATGCAGTCCGGCCGCCCCATGGACAGGATCAGCCCGAGGTCCACGCCTTCCAGGGCGTGGCGATCCAGCTTCAGGGCGCTGTAACCATCGCGCTCGCGGCCCAGGTGCTGGAGCAGGCTCGGCAGGTCGGGCAGGCTCTCGTGGCTGACCGCTTCCGGCGACATTTCCAGCAGGTGGTACTGCTGGCGGATCTGCAGCAGGTAGCGGCTCGGCTGGCCGCCAAGCAGTTGCCCGTAGGTTTCGCGGAACAGCTCTTCGACCCGCACGGCGATGGCGGCGGCCCGGTTGCGACAGAAGCAGCGCACCATCAGTTCGGGCGGCTGCGGCAGGCTTCCGGGCTTTTCGCGGACGGCGTCGAGGAACTCGGCAAGGCACTCGGGCAGCGCCTGAGGGCCTGCGTAATGGCGCACCGTCAGTTCGTTCCAGCTGTTGAGGCTGAGCTGGTCGAGGGTCAGCACCAGGTTGTCGCGCACCCCGGCATAACCGAGCACGTCGGTACGCCCGGTAGCCATGTGCAGGTTCATCTGGCTGTGGTGGCGCAGCGGGTCGACACCGACGTTGACCAGCAGCAGGACGCTCTTGAGCCGACGCGGTTGCAGCAGGTCGGCGTCGTCCACGGTCGCCAGGGGGACCGGCAGGAACTGCCGCAGGCTGCCCAGGAGATTGTCCAGTTCGGCATCGCCGAGGTCGCTCTGGCCGGGATGCAGGGACAGCCGGGTGGCGCTGTCGATGACGCCGTTGCGATGGCACCAGGCGAGCAGCTCGACCAGCCTGAGGCTGCGTTTCAGCGGCGCGTAGTCAGGCCACTGGTGAGCGCCCAGGGCACCGGGGAAGATCGCCCACTGCGCCTGCTCGCGGTCGTCGTCGGCGGGCAGCTGGACCAGGGTCAGGACGTCTTCGCCGAGATCCGGGGCGATCCCCGGGTTGATGTTCTCCACCTTGCCTGCCTTGCGCTCGAAGGCGGCATACAGGCGGCGGCCGAGCAGGCCCAGGTCGCGGCTGTCGATGCCGCTGTCAGCGCCTTGCTGGCGGGCGATCTGGAACAGCAGGCGGTAGCTGTAGGTCAGTTCGTTGACCACCGTGCGACGCTCTTCCATCACCTGGCGCATCTTCCACTGGCTGCGGCTGTCGAGCAGGGCCAAGCGGCGAGGCTCCCATTGCCATTCCGCGACGAGCCGCTCCATCGACAGGTGCTGCCAGCCCTTCTGCGCCTGGCGCTGGCGACCGCCGAGCTTGCGCCCGACCTTGAGGTACAGGCAGCGCCGCACGAGTTCCAGGCGTTCCGGCGCCTGCTGTTCCCGCAGGTAGCGTTCGAGATGGCGATAGACCAGGACGTAGGGGTCCAGTTCGTCGAGATCGAGCTGGCCGGCGAATACCTGCTCCTTGAAGCGCAGGGCGACGCAGCGGACCCGCGGGTGCTCGCTGGCGTAGGCCTCGGTGAGCAGCAGCTTGAGCAGCGACTTGTAGGGCGAATCGATGGCCTTGGACAACTGCCAGAGGCCGGCGCCGATGAACTCCCGGGCGGGGATGTGCGCCAGGTGGCCGAGGTCGAGCACCTCTTCGGCGCGGATGAAGCGTTTGCCGAGCAGGGTCCGGCAGTATTCGTCGTAGCGCCGTTCATGGGCCGGCGGCACCAGCCACCACAGAGGGGTGCGTCCGCCGAGCCAGATCGCGCTGCGGTAGAACTCGTCGAGCAGCAGGAAGTGCTGGGTATTGCCGTCGCCGCCGGGCTCCTTCCGGTCTTCGCGTTCGTCCTGGCCGAAGCGGGCGACGTCGATCAGGAAACAGTGCACCTCGCTGCCCTGGCTGCGCGCCCAGTCCTCGATCAACGCGCACTTGCGGCGCAGCTCCTGGCGCGCGCCGGGCTCCAGTTCTGGGGCATGGCAGACCCAGAGGTCGAGATCGCTCTGTTCCTCCTGGGCCAGGCTCCCCAGGCTGCCCATCAGGAACAGGCCGTGGATCGGCTGTTGTGCGGGTTCCTGCCTGCGTGGCTTGTAGACAAACGAACGTGCCAGGCGCTGGGCTTCGGCGAGTACTTCGTCGTCCGCCTCGAAACCGCTCAGGCCCGCCGGCGTGCTGGCCGACAGGTAGCCCGGCAGCAGCGGATGGTTGATGTGGAACAGCAGCGGTAGCAGGCGCAGGACCCGCTCCTGGCGGCTGGACAACGCCTGTCGGGCGCGTTGCAGGCGACCGGCGTTGACCGCCAGGAAGCGTTGGCGCAACTGGCCGAGGACCTTGCGGTCGATGCCATCGTCGAGATCGAGGCTGAGTGCGGGGTGTCGGTTCATGGGCGTCCGGGCACAGGCAAGGCCAGGCGCCGTGCCTGGCTCCGGTCATGCCATTGTATCGCCCGGAAGCGCGGCGGCTTGAGCGCCGCACCGCGAACCGGGACAACCGTCGCGGCCTGTCGGGAGCAGGTCGCGATGGCCGCTTCCGTCAACCCTTGAGGATGGTCAGCAGGCCCTGTGCCTGCTCCGCGGCGTCCAGCCCGAGACTGGTCAGGTAGCCGCCGTCGGGCTGGTCGATCAGCCCCTTGTCGTGCAGGCGTCGGGCGGCGGCGACGGCCTTGCCGTCGGCGGTGTGATGGACCTTGAGTCCTTCCTGGGTGTTGTTCAGGTTGAAGAGCGCCAGCAGTTCCAGTTCGTCGATCAGCTCGGGAGTGAAGGCCATGTCGGCTCCTTACGGTGTTGAGCACCGGTGAGTGTAGTTGGACTAGGGCGTAGCGTCGGCGGCCTGGCTCCAGCCGTCGAGGATCTTCTGGTACTCGCCGCTGGCGAGGATGCGCTGCATGCCGAGGTCGAAGCGTTCGAGCAGATGCTCGGCCTGCGGGTGGCGGCGCGAGAACGACAGGTACAGCTCCGGGCGGTGGACCGTGGCCACCGGCTGGAACTGGCCTTCCAGTTCGGGATGTTCGCTGAACAACTGGCGAGCCGTATTGCGGTAGGCCAGGGCGTAGTCGACGCGGCCGCGCTGGAGCATGAGGAAACCGTAGTAGTCCTTGCGCACCGGAATGCGCACCAGGTCGTGGCGGCGATCGAAGCCGTCGCCGTATTCATAGCCGAGGGTCACCGCGACTTTCCGTCCGCTCAGCGCCTGCTCCGCATTCACCGGCCGCGCTTCGTCGCGTCGCGCCCAGAGCTGGATCTCCGCGCGGAACAACGGATGCCGGGGCAGACGGTAGTCGGCGAGGATGTGCGGGTTCGGCGAGGTGTTGAAGCAGCCGGCGATCAAGCCTTTCAGGGCCAGCTTCATGCAGCGGGAGTAGGGGTAGGGATTGAGCTGGACCGGCGTGTCCGCAGCCCTGAAGGCGGCCCGCACGATGTCCGCGCTCATGCCCTGGATGCGGCCGTCCTTGTAGGCGGTATAGGGATACCAGTCGTCTTCGGCGCCGAGCACCAGGGGTTCTGTCGGGACGGCCGCTGCCGGGCCGGAAAGGGCCAGCAGCAGGCAGATGGGCAGGAAGTGGAACCAGGATCGCATCCGGTATCGCTCCGCGAAAGCAGGTGGCACGGAGAGTGGGCGCCACCTTTCTACCAGAGCGGCAGGCGTTTGGCGAAACAAAACCGTATGGATACGAGGGGCATTCGCCGGCACCAGTCGGCCCGGCTCCGCTCATTCGTCGTCCGGCAACGTCGGCAGGGCACGCAGCGCATGCTCGTAGCCGGCGCTGTCGAAAGCGCGGTCGGCGGCGAGCATGGCGTTGATCTCGTGGGCCAGCACGTAGGCCATCATGCCCAGTGCCTCGTCGCGCTCGTAGCCGACCAGGGTCAGCTTGTTGAACACGGCGCGCGCCGCCGGCGGATTCTCGCTTTCGATCTGGTTCTCGATGGCCTGGATCAGTTTTTCCTCGGCGAAGCCGTCTTCCTGGTTGTCGTCCTGTTCGCTCATCGGGCGTTCCTCGTTCTGGCGCAAAGTACCGCTTGTGCGGCGGCGGGAAGTTGTCCACCCTGCTTGGCCAACGGATGGCCGCGAAGGTAGCGATACCCGACATGATCACCTATTACATCCTTTCCGGCGACCGCCTGGAGCGACGCCAGCACGACGATGCCCAGCGGGGGTTGCCGCCGGGCACCCTGTGGATCGACCTGCATCACCCGACCCCCGAAGAGGAGCGCCTGCTCGAATCCCACCTGCAGGTGAACATCCCGACCCGCGAGGAGATGGCCGAGATCGAGGATTCGTCGCGCTTCTACGAGGACGGCAACGTCCTCTACATGACCACTTCGGTGGTCGGCGGGATCACCGAGCACCGGCCGAGCACAGAGGAAGTGACCTTCGTACTCAGCGAGAAATGGCTGATTACCGTGCGCTACGCCGACCTGCGTTCGTTCCGCGAGTTCGAGAACCGTTGCATCCGCCAGCTCGACGCCAACCGCAGCAGCACCCAGTTGTTCGCCCTGATGATGGACAGCCTGGTGGACCGCATCGCCGACGTGTTGGAGGCCGTACAGGGGCAACTGAGCAGCATGTCGCGGGAGATCTTCGCCGAGTCCACCGCCCAGACCCGCAAGCCGAAGACCGACCTGCAGCAGATCATCAAGCACCTCGGGCGCAGCAGCTCGCTGCTGTCCAAGCTCAACGACAGCCTGCTCAGCATCAATCGGATGAACAGCTATTTCCGCCAGGGTTGCAACGGCTGGCTTTCCGAGCCGGCCAAGGTGCTGGCGAAGACCGTGGAGCGCGACGTGCGCTCGCTGGACGAGTACCTGGCGAAGATGTCCACCGAGATCAACTTCCTCCTCGACGCGACCCTTGGCCTGATCAACATCGAGCAGAACAGCATCATCAAGGTGTTCTCCATCGCTGCCGTACTGTTCCTGCCGCCGACCCTGGTGGGCACCGTCTACGGCATGAACTTCAAGGACATGCCCGAGCTGGACTGGTCCATCGGCTATCCGATGGCGCTGGGGATGATGGTGGTATCGGCGATCCTTCCGTACCTCTGGTTCAAGTTCAAGAACTGGCTCTGAGGCACTCGGCAGGTGTGCAACTTTTTGCTGGATAACTTCGGGAAAAGCTGTGGATACAACGCCGGGGCCAAGGTCTGGCGGGGTCTTCGATGAAGTGAGCAAGTTCTTGCATAGCACTGTGCAACAACTTGCTCACTTTTTCGGGATAAACCCGGGGGAAAGCGTTCGTGCGGGCCGGGAGATTCTTCAAGAGTTTGATTTAAAAGGTAAATATTTTATTGGCACGAAGCTTGTTGGGTAGCTGCCGCACCAGGACATGTCGTCCCGGCTACCACTGACAAGGAATGCATCCATGGCAACACCCGCCTATATGTCCATCACCGGCACCAAGCAGG
>NZ_KV828388.1:0-699 GCF_001836405.1 Pseudomonas sp. HMSC057H01
TAGAGTAGGGAAAATAAATCTGTCCCCTTTATGGTCTCCCCTTTATGGTCCTAATCATTACTGAGCAAAGAGTTCCTTGCCAACCTCAGAGACTCCAGAAAATCATCCAATGGAACTCGTAAAACTGCATCCTTCAAGTCTGCAAATATCTCCAGTTCTAAGTTTTCTTTACCTTTATCTTGGTTGATCTGAGCAACTGGCTCACCTTTGTACTGAACCTCGGTCGTGAGATGCTCGTATCGTACATCACTAGAGCGCAGAATTTCAAAATCGGGATTTCGTTCGAGTTTCATAATCACAGTTTCGGATCAAGGAATGTAGAGAAGGAGCCATCACTGTTATAGCGTATGCCCCGACCATCAGGAACTCGAATTTCAAGCCCTCCTCGACTAAGGTTTGTGTACACAGCTTTCGGATCAGTGACTATTTCATCAACAATCTTCTGAGCCACTGAATTTTGATTTTCAATTCCGCCAGTAAGCTTTGGAAATGTTCCTGTCGCTCTTTGCCCGGATGCGTGTTTGGTAAGGGCTCTAGCAGCCTTAGTCAAACCTTCCTTGTTGATTGGTTCAGTTGCAGCAGCAACAAGGTCATTAGCAGTGCGTCCACCAAAATTCTGAAGAGCCGTTGCTGATCCTTTTGGCCCCCCACCCAGCTTACCCAAATCCCCCACTGCCCCGAGCTGCGAACTCATACTAC
>NZ_KV828389.1:0-48943 GCF_001836405.1 Pseudomonas sp. HMSC057H01
CCGCTGCCCTGCGCCTGCATGACCCGCTTGCTGGTGTAGTTCTCCGAGGCAATCAGTTCGAGATGGTCTTCCTGGCGGGCCTCTTCGGCGTCCATCGCGGCGAGCAGTTCGTCGTCGTAGCCGCGGATCTGGTCATGCTTGCTGAACATCGCTGGGTCTCCCTGCGGCGCCGGAACCGCGCCGGAATGGCTGCAACGGGACACGCGGTCCCTTTGCCAGCGATGGTATGACCGGCCCTGCCGGCCCAGATGCCTATGCACGCCACGGGGAGGTGCGTTTGCGACATGGCGGTGGGATTCGGCAACCGATGCGGAACGCCCCGGGCTGGCGCTAAACTGCGTGCTCTTCGTCTTGCGAGAACACCATGAAACGCCCGCTGATCTTCCTTTCCGCCGTGCTGCTCGGCGCATCCCTGCAAGGGTGCGGGGGCGGCGATGAAAAGCAGGCCGCCGCGCCTGCGCTGCCGGCCGATTCCTGCACCGGCCATGAACTCGAAGTGGCCTTGCCGCCGGCCGGCAAGCCACTGTTCGGCTACGACTTCCTCTCCCGCCAGTGCGGCTACAACGATGCCACCGTGGTCTTCGGCGCCGCCGACGGCAGCAAGCGCCTGGAGATCGTCCTCACCGACACCGGCCTGCCGGCGCCGCCGACCGAGGGCGACGCGGTGGCCTATCGGGCGGCGCAGGACAAGCTGCGCGAGATGACCCAGACCAACCTGACCCTGCTCCACAAGACCCGCGAGACCGCCCTGAAGAACGGCACCGCCGAGCGCTTCGGCGGCGAGGACTACCTGCCGCTGATCGATACCACGCGAATGGGCGACCCGTTGGGGGTGATGGTCCCGGCCAAGGGCGAGGAGGGCGTCTCGACCCTCAGCGGAGTGATCAAGAACCGCTACGTACTGACCCTCAGCACCCGCGACATGCCCAATGGCGGCAGCGCCACGGCGATGCGCCAGGTGCTGGTGCCGTTCGTCGAGCAGATGAAGCTGACCAAGCTACCCTGACAGACTGTGCCGGCACCTACCCGTACCGGCGCGACCGCACGGAGCCCCACGAGGGCTCGGCAACCGTTCCATCCGAGGCCCACATGACCGATAACACCCAACAGTTCGCCAGCGACAACTATTCCGGTATCTGCCCCGAAGCCTGGGCGGCGATGGCCGAAGCCAACCGCGGCCACGAGCGCGCCTATGGCGACGACCAGTGGACCGCGCGCGCTTCGGACTACTTCCGCCAGTTGTTCGAGACCGATTGCGAAGTGTTCTTCGCCTTCAACGGCACCGCCGCCAACTCCCTGGCCCTGGCCGCGCTGTGCCAGAGCTACCACAGCGTGATCTGCTCGGAGACCGCCCACGTCGAGACCGACGAGTGCGGCGCGCCGGAGTTCTTCTCCAACGGCTCCAAGCTGCTGCTGGCGCAGACCGAGGTCGGCAAGCTGACCCCGGCGTCGATCCGCGACATCGCTCTCAAGCGCCAGGATATCCACTATCCGAAGCCGCGCGTGGTGACTCTCACCCAGGCCACCGAGGTCGGTACGGTGTACCGCCCGGACGAGTTGAAGGCGATCAGCGCCACCTGCAAGGAACTCGGCCTGCACCTGCACATGGACGGCGCGCGCTTCTCCAACGCCTGCGCCTTCCTCGGCTGCTCGCCGGCGGAGCTGAGCTGGAAGGCCGGGGTCGACGTGCTCTGCTTCGGCGGCACCAAGAACGGCATGGCGGTGGGCGAGGCGATCCTGTTCTTCAACCGCGACCTGGCCGAGGACTTCGACTACCGCTGCAAGCAGGCCGGCCAACTGGCCTCGAAGATGCGCTTCCTCGCCGCGCCCTGGGTCGGCGTACTGCAGGACGATGCCTGGCTGCGCTACGCCGATCACGCCAACCGCTGCGCGCGGCTGTTGGCCGAACTGGTGGCCGACGTTCCCGGCGTCAGCCTGATGTTCCCGGTAGAAGCCAACGGCGTCTTCCTGCAGCTTTCCGAGCCGGCGATCGAAGCCTTGCGCGCGCGCGGCTGGCGCTTCTACACCTTCATCGGTGAAGGTGGCGCGCGTTTCATGTGTTCCTGGGATACCGATATCGAGCGGGTCCGCGAACTGGCGCGGGACATCCGCCTGGTGATGGGCGCCTGAGTCCGCTCTCGGCCGCCTCCATGAACCGGGGCGGCCGCTCTTTCCTCATATCCTGTGGATAACTCTGTGGGCTAACTGTTCGGGAGCTATGCAAAAGTGCCCCCGGCAACACCCTCCCTATCTCCGCCGGGGGTGTTGAAAGCCTTTATCCACGCGGTTCCACTCCCATGCCAGGAGAACCTGGCCAATCCACAAACACTGTGGAGTCGAATGTGAATAACGTGTTCGCAGTCGCTTCCGCGCGGCGCCCTGCCGGGCTCTTCGGAGGTTGGTCGGTTTTTGAGCGAAAACAGCCGTTTGTGAAAGGACGATGAAGGTTCAGGTGAAAAGCGCTGACGAAACGGTGACGGGCATTGTCCCTGCGGGACCCAGACAGGCCTGTGGATAGAAAAGCAAGGAGCGAAGTGGGGGCAAATGCCGCAAACCCCCTGCGCGGACGTAACGGCTTGAGGAAAAAGACAAAATTCTCCCGCTCCGATGGCGCTGGAACAGCGGTTGCGGCCGCCGCCGGGAATTTCCCCCAATTCCTGTTGAGGTCAGTGTGCAGAGCCTGTTTATAGAATGCTGGGAGCCAGAGGGCCCGCGCCTTCCAGGCTATTGGTCAAGAATTGAGCGGATTTTTTGTCAACAGGCTGCCGGCTTGCTTTAGGGGGGCATGTGCACAAACGCAGGGTTGCTCACAAAAGGCCTGGAAAGCCTTGTGGACAACCTGTATGGATAGTTCTGTAAGCCTTATAAGGTAAGGCCTGCATGGAGTTGGTCAATAAATGGTCAGGCCGGGCGGGAAGGGATGAAGAGCCAGAATAGGCCAGGTTTTTTCTTCATCCTGTGAATATTTTTCTGGTTTTCCCCAAGGGAAGTGTAAAGCCCTGTGGAAAAATTGTTCGCTCACGCTTGGGGCGGCCGGACGGCGGGGTCTCTGGCGGATTGATCGTTAAATGAGCAGGAGACTGCGCCTAGCGCGAGCGGAGGAGAAGCGCGATTCACCCGGAGGGTAGCCGGATGTGCTGGCGGAGCCCATGCGCCAGGGCGAGTGGACATCGTCGGTATAGCGATCGTTGACCCGCGGGGTATCAGGGGATCTCATGGACCACACGGTCTGTGGATAAGTCTGTGATCAACCTACCCTCGAAAGGCCTCTCCAGAGATCGGCAAGGGCTTTGTTCCTGGAGCCTGAAACCAACTTGAAGTTGTCGTTTTTACCTTTAACTTCAAATGCTTACAATCGATCGTCGAGAACGCCAAGGTGGCGAGAAGACACCTGTATGGAATTCCAGTCCGAATGTGGACAACCTTGGCGCCCTGGTGTTTTCAAGTATGAGAAGGACAGAGCTGCGCGATGGCTCTGGTGGTTGGCCGGAGCCTTGATTACCCTTGGCTTTTGCCAGGAAAGTGGGATGGATCATGGATGATCGGATGTCAGACAAGCCGCTCGGCCGCTTGTTGCTCGAAGGCCTCGGCGAGATCGCCTGGATCGCCGTGCTGGTGGCCCTTGGCGTCCTCCTGCCGTTGCCGCTGGTAGCGCTGGGTTGGGCGCTGCTGCTGGGCGCCGAGTGGGCCATGGATCGTTGGCGCGGCAAGGTGCCGTATCGCCTGCAACAGGCGCTGTTCTTCTGGGTTCTGGGTGGCGGCATCGCCCTGGGCCAGGCACTGCCGGGCTTCTGGCTGGGACTGGGCGGTGGCTTGCTGGCGGTGATCGGCGGCGTGCTGCTGCAGATCCGTTTCGAGCGTGGCCTGCGCCTGGAGCGCCAGGCTCCGCAGGCGCTGGACGTACCGCTGCCGGCGGGAGGTAGCGCCTGGGGCGGCGAAGCGCCCGAGCGAACCCCCGAGGGCGAGGCGATCCGCCTGTTCGACGGCGGCGAGATCGCCATGGGCGGCCCGCTGGTATGCCACTACCTGATGCCCGACGGTTGCTTCATCCCCGACTGCAATCCTTCGGCACGCTTTTCCAGCGATGGCCGCCACTTCGTTTCGCCGATACCGAGCCGAGGCGCGTGGGGCCTGGCGATCTTCGACCGGCAGGAGCGGTTGCTTTACCGCTGTGCCGTGGACAACTTCTGGGAGCTGGACAGCGTCACCGAGCGCGAGGTGATCGGCCGGCACAGCCCGCTGACGTCCAACGCACCGCAGCGCCTCGAGCTGCAGGCGCTCAAGGCCGGCAGCGAGGCCGAGGCCTTCGTTGCCATCGGTGACCTCTGGCTGCCCGAAAGCGAATGGCAGCGCTGGAGCGGGGATCTGCGCGCGCAACCGCTACCGTCCCCGCTTGGCGGGCCCGCGCTGGAAATCCGCCCCTGGCTGCCGGCCAGCCTGCTGGCCCTGGACGATCCTTTCGCGCCGCTGCGCGCCAACCGCGGCGAGCTGTGGATAAACGGCGAGGCCAGCGGCCTCTACCTGTCGCGGGAAGCGCCGCCATTGGCTTGGAACGATGACGGCCGGGCGCTGGCGCTGCAGGCAGCAGGCGAGCCCCTGGGGCAGGATACCTACTGGCTTTGGCGAGAGGACGGCGGCCTGCGTGCGCTGGGCGCGCCGTGGTCGGCGTTGCCCGCCGAGCCCCATGCCGGTGGACCCGAACTGCTCGGGCTGGAGGATGGCTGGCTGCGTTTCGGCCTGGACCTGGCGCAACCCTGCCTGACCTACGAACGCTACGGCACGCTGGGTTCGTACAGCCATTCCAGCCTCTACCTTCTGCACGCTCGCGATGCGGACGACCGGCCGCGCTGGCGCGAGGCCGACATGCCGCGCCTGGACCTGTTGCTGCCCCTGGATGGCGCGGCCGGCAGGCCGGGATGCCTGTTGCAGAGCGCACCGCTGGCCGATGGCAGCCGGGCCGTCTGGGAGTGGTTGCGCGACGATCAGGAGGCGGAGCGCGGCGCCTATGCCTTGCGCCTGGGCGACTGGCGCCTGGATGGCGAGTGGACGCTCGACCACCGCGTGTCCGATTGCGGTCGCTACCTGGCCCTGGTGGCCTTCGCCGAGGCGCCGACCCTGCCGCAGCGCCTGGCCATACTCGATAGCCGGGAGCGGCGTCTGGAGTGGCTCGCCGAGCCGCTGGCCGATCTACACCTGCAAGGTTTCATCGATGGCCATGTGCATCTGCTCCACCTGCTCGGCCGCAACGCCTACCAGCCGCCGGGCGGGCCGGGCGAAGGCGACCCCGGCCTGTTGCGCCGCTTCGACGAAGGCTTGCCCGAGCCCGGCGCCTGGCACGCATTCGGCCGCTTCCACGACGACTGGCGGCATTACTACGAGCAGGCGCGGGTGGCGTTCGATGGCACGGCCTGGCGGCTGTGCCCCGCGTCGCGCTGGCTGGACGCACCGCCGCGGCCCTGGAGCGACGGCAACTTCGTCTTGCCGTCGGTGGGCGCGAAGGACGCCGCCTGGGGCTTCGGTTTCCACTACGAGGGCATGCACCGCGACGAGGACGTGCGCGCCGGGTTCAGCCGCGATGGCTACCTGCTGACCGCGTCGGGCATCGGCTTGGGCAACCTGGCGGCGCCAATGATCTGGTCGGCGGACGGTCGCTACCTGGCGCTGACCCGGCACGTCCAGCGCTACGAGGAAAGCGAGCTGGAGCGGGACCAGTGGCGCCTGCTGCTGCTCGACGTGCAAGAGCGGACGTTGCGTCGCTACCGCGACGACCTCGGCGAGTACCCGTGCTTCGACAGCTTCGACGACGACCTGTGCTTCCGCTGCGCGGGGACGGGGCGCTACGTGCTGGCCCTGGACTCGCTGCTGAAGGCTCCCGCCGAGTCGCTACAGGCCTGCGCCGGACGCTGGCTGCCGGCCGAGGAACTGCCGCGGCGGCGCTACTGGGAGCGCCTGGCGTTTCCCTCGCGCCCTCAGTAGTCGATGACCACGTCGCCCTTGGGCACGCTGCAGCAGGAGAGGATGTAGCCTTCGGCGACATCCTCGTCGGTGATCCCGCCGTTGTGCTCCATCTCCACCTCGCCGGCGGTCTTCATTACCTTGCAGGTGCCGCAGATGCCCATCCCGCAGGCCTTCGGAATGTGCAGGCCGAGCTTGGCGGCGGCGGCGTGCACGGTTTCCCCGGGGCTGACGCGGATGCTCTTGCCGGTGGCGGTGAATTCCACCTGGTGCTGGTCGGCGACCGGTACCTCCGGCGCCTCGGCGGCTTCCGCGGCCAGTTCCCTGACGTCGGCGCGGACCTCCGGCGGAGTCGGCCCGAAGGCTTCCTCGTGGTAGCGGCTCATGTCGTAGCCGTGGCCCTGCAGCAGGTGCTTCACCGCGCTCATATAGGGCGTCGGGCCGCAGCAGAAGATTTCCCGCTCGAGGAAGTCCGGGGCGATCAGTTCCAGCATGCGCAGGTTCAGGTAGCCACGGTAGCCGGCCCAGGCCTCGCCGAGGCCGTGGCGCTCGCAGATGATGTGCAGGCTGAAGTTGTCGATCCGCGAGGCCATGTGCTCCAGCTCGCGGTGGTAGATGATGTCCTTCGGCGAACGGGCGCTGTGGACGAAGACCATGTCGACGTTGGCGTTGGTGTCGAAGAACCAGCGCGCCATGGACATCACCGGGGTGATGCCGACCCCGCCGGAGAGGAACAGCACCTTGTCGGCCGGGAAGTCGATGGCGTTGAACAGGCCGACCGGACCGTGCACCGGTAGCTCCTGGCCTTCCTTGAGGTTGTCGTGCAGCCAGTTGGAAACCCGCCCGCCCGGCACCCGCTTGATGGTGATGGAGAAGCTGTAGGGCACCGAGGGCGAGCTGGAGATGGTGTAGGAGCGCATCACCGGCTCGCCGTCGATCTCCAGCTCCAGGGTGACGAACTGGCCCGGCTTGAAGAAGAACAGGATCGGCTGGTCGGCCATGAAGCAGAAGGTGCGCACGTCCCAGGTTTCCTGGATGACCTTGACGCAGCGCACGAGGTGCCGGCCGTTGGCCCAGGTCTGGGTGGTGACCGGATTGAGGAAGTTGCTCGACATGATGATCTCTCCGCGCGCACGGGGCCGAACGATGATGGCCTGATGGGGCGGATTGTGCGCATCGCCGTGGCCGCTCATTTACCTGCCAGCGACATTTACATGCTTATCGCGACCTGCCTGCTGGGGCGCGGCCCGGAGCGTCGGAAACGGATGCGGTCATGTCGCCCATGGATAAGGTCGGCGACGGGCGCGGGCCCACACTCCAGACCAGCCGAGACGAGGGTTTGCATGAACCCCGGGAGGGTAGAGCCCGGACGTGTAGAGCGACTGACCTTCATTCCCGCCACGGCGGGGCCCGTCCATCGGCAGGGCGGGATTCCGGACGCCGCGCCGGGATGAGGAAGGCTGTGAAC
Source organism: Pseudomonas sp. HMSC057H01 (assembly GCF_001836405.1). NCBI lineage: Bacteria > Pseudomonadati > Pseudomonadota > Gammaproteobacteria > Pseudomonadales > Pseudomonadaceae > Pseudomonas > Pseudomonas sp. HMSC057H01. The sequence goes on from NZ_KV828389.1 coordinate 7,424, forward strand.
GCCACCTTGCGTAGCAACCGTATCAGCCACTTTTTCCGCCGCCACCCGCGCGGGGGCGGCATGAGGAGTTACCGATGGACGTCACTTCCACCCTGAGTCTCGGCGATCCCCTGGAACCGGCCCGCAAGGCCACCGCCGACATGCTGCGCAGCCGCGACCACAGCTTCTCGCTGCCGCAGCCCTTCTACTGCGACCAGCGCCTGTTCGAGATCGACATGCAGGAGATCTTCCACAAGGAATGGCTGATCGCCGGCATGACCTGCGAGATTCCCGCCAAGGGCAATTTCCTCACCCTGCAGATCGGCAAGAACCCGGTCCTGGTGATCCGTGGCGCCGAAGGCCAGGTGCATGCCTTCCACAATGTCTGCCGGCACCGCGGCTCGCGCCTGTGCGTGAGCGAGAAGGGCAAGGTGGCCAAGCTGGTCTGCCCCTACCACCAGTGGACCTACGAGCTGGATGGCCGCCTGCTGTTCGCCGGCACCGAGATGGGCGCCGACTTCGACATGAAGGAGTACGGCCTGAAGCCGATCCAGGTGAAGACCGCCGGCGGCTACATCTTCATCAGTCTGGCGGAGAACCCGCCGGCCATCGACGACTTCCTGGCGACGCTCGAGCACTACATGGAGCCGTACGACATGGAGAACGCCAAGGTGGCGGTGCAGACCACCATCCGCGAAGCCGCCAACTGGAAGCTGGTGATCGAGAACAACCGCGAGTGCTACCACTGCAACGGCTCCCACCCGGAACTGCTGAAGACCCTGCTGGAGTGGGACGACGTCACCGACCCGCGCGCCAGCCAGGCGTTCAAGGACCAGGTGGCGGCCTGCACCAGCGCCTGGGAGGCCGAGAAGATCCCGTACGCCCACGCCAGCTTCGGCCTGCGCAATCGCATCGTGCGCATGCCGCTGCTGGACGGCACCGTGTCGATGACCATGGACGGCAAGCAGGGCAGCAAGAAGCTCATGGGCCGGATCAAGAACCCCGACCTCGGCTCGATGCGCATCCTGCACCTGCCGCACTCCTGGAACCACTGCATGGGCGACCACCTGATCGTCTTCACCGTGTGGCCGATCAGCGCCCAGGAAACCCTGGTCACCACCAAATGGCTGGTACACAAGGACGCGGTGGAAGGCGTCGACTACGACGTGGCGCGCCTGCGCGAGGTATGGGACGCGACCAACGACCAGGATCGCCGGCTGGCCGAGGAGAACCAGCGCGGGATCAACTCCGACGCCTACCAGCCTGGTCCATACTCGAAGACCTACGAGTTCGGCGTGATCAATTTCCTCGACTGGTACAGCGAGCGCATGCTGAACAACCTCGGCGAGGAGTCCGCCCACGTGCGCAAGGTGGCCGGCAGCTGAGCCGGACGAGGCGCCCCCTGGCGGGGCGCCGCTGCGGAGGAAAGGTCATGGACAACCTGCTGTTCTACGTCAGTTCCGCTTTCGTCAGCCTGCTGCTGGCCTGGAACCTGTTCGCCTGCTGGCGCCGCCAGCGGCCGCCGGAGAAGTCCCGGCCCTGAGCCCGCGCGCTCGCCACGCCTCGCCTCGCCTCCCGCTTCCGCCCCCTGACAGCCTCCCGGCAAAAGGACTAAGGTGGGAGGACTCAACCTGAACGGGCCGCTCAAGGGCGGCCTCTGGAGGCAAGCGTGGAAAACAATCCCCTGTGGGCCGAACTGGGCAAGCACTGGAAACTGGTGGCCCTGCGCGGCGTGGCGGCGCTGGTGTTCGGCGTCCTGACCCTGCTCTCGCCGGCCCTGGCGCTGACCGTGCTGGTGCTGTTCTGGGGCGCCTACGCGCTGGTGGACGGGGCGTTCGCCCTGATCGCCGCGTTCAACATGCGCAGCGACGGACAGTTCAACTGGCCGCTGGCGCTGGTCGGGGTGATCGGCGTGGCGGCCGGCCTGGTTGCGTTCTTCTGGCCGCAACTGACCGCCATCGGCCTGCTCCTGATCATCGCCGGCTGGGCGCTGGCGATGGGCATCTTCCAGATCGTCGCGGCGATCCGCCTGCGCAAGTCGATCCAGAACGAGTGGTGGATGATCCTCTCTGGCGCCATCTCGGTGCTGTTCGGCGTGCTGATGATCGCCAACCCCGGCGCCGGGGCGCTGGCGGTGGTCTGGGTGATCGGCGCCTACGCGGTGTTCTTCGGCGTGCTGCTGGTCATGCTCGCGCTGCGCCTGCGCAAGACTTCGACCCTGAAGGCCTGAGGCGGTGGCGGCGAAGCCGGCGGAGGAAACGCGCTGGTGCCTGTGGCGCCAGGACGACAACGGCAATGCCTTCGTCATGCGCCGCGACCTGACGCGCGACGAGGCCTGCGCGCTGGTCAAGGACTACCAGGCGCGCGGGCATCGGCAGCTGTATTGGGCGAGTCCGCAGGCGCGCGACTAGCCGGATGCCCCGGCGATCCGCTCGACCAGCGCCTCCAGGCGCTGCTCCACCGCCCGCAGGCGCGGCGACTCGCCGTCGTTCGCGCCGAGCTGGCGGGCGCAGAGGTTGAGCGCGGAGAGCACCACCAGCTCGTTGCTGGTGACGTAGGGAAACTTGCGCTTGTTGGCGTCCACTTCCGCCTGCAGCAACGCGGCGGCGTCCGCGAGGGCCCGCTCCTCGCCGGCCGGCACGCGGATCGAATAGTCCCGGCCGAGGATCGACAGGACCTGGACGCCGTCGCGGCTCATGCGCTAACCGGTTGCTGCGCGCTGAGGCGCTCGACCAGGGCTTCCAGGCGGGCCTGGGTGCCGCTCTGCTTTTCTTCCTGCTCGAGCATGGAGAGTTGCAGGGTTTCGTTTTCCTCGGTGGCCTGGCGCAGCTGCTGCTGAAGCTGGTCGTGGCTGTCGCGCAGGGCCTGGTTCTGTTGCAGTAGCTCGGCTACCAGGGTTTCCAGGCGTTCCAGGGTGTTCTCCAGCATGATCTCGTCCCAGTCGTTCAAAGGGCGCGCAGGATAAAGAAAAGCGCCTGCCGAAGCCAGGTCCGTGGTCGGTTGCCAGGCTTCGGCACCCGGCTTCACCAGTGAAAGCTGCCGCCCAGCGAGTAGTGCCCGGGGTCGGCGACGAAGGGATCGCGATCGGTGGCCGGCGGGCAGTTGCGCCGCTTCAGGCAGTCATCGGCGCGCTCGGCGTAGCTGCGTTCGTCGCCGCTGACGCGGACGTCCGGAAGGATGCCGGAGAAGGAGGGATAGCCCTGGGCGCAGCCGACCAGGAACAGGAACGGCAGGAAAGGGAAGAGGCGTCGGCTCATGGGGATACTCCGATCATTGAGGTTGCTCGACGATGCGGCGGATGGTGCCGCCGCAGATGTCGGTGAAGCAGCGGTCGTAGTCGGAACTGCAGTTGAAGTTGCCGGAGCCGCCGAAGCTGTTGTAGCCGAACGAGGAGGAATAGCCTGGCGCCAGGCATTCCTTGCGCGCCTGCTTCTTGCTCTTGCCCTGGCTGCAATAGTGGTAGCTGCGCCGTTCCGCTTCGCGCAGGCGGTTTTCGTTCTGCCATTCCAGGCGCGCGAGGCTTTCGCACTGGCTCTGTTGCGTGCGGCACTGGGCGACGCAGGTGCGTCCCGCCTCGCTTGGCGGCATCACGTACTGGTAGCGGACGGAGGGGCCGCAGCCCGAGATCAGGGCGAGCGCGAGCGCAACGCCCGAGAGGTTCAGGTGTCTGTTCATGGTTTCTGGTTGGGAAAGGGTGGAGCGGGGATCAGTCGTCCGCGACGTATTCCAGGATGTCGCCCGGCTGGCAGTCCAGGAAGGCGCAGATCTTCTCCAGGGTGTCGAGGCGGATGCCCTTGACCTTGCCGTTCTTCAGCAGGGACAGGTTCTGTTCGGTGATACCGATGGCTTCCGCCAGCTCCTTGGAGCGGACCTTGTTCTTCGCCAGGATGACGTCTAGTCGGATGATGATCATGGGGTCGTCATATGAAGGCTCTTACTTCTTCGTCCAGTTTCCTGGCTTCGCTCATCATCAGGCCGAACGAGCAGAGAAAGATCGCCTTGAGGAACTCGTAGGCCGCTTCGGAAGTGAGTCCTATCGAAACGCTCAGGACACGCTCGCCGTCGGGCAGGTCGAGAGATAGTACAAGACCTTGCAGCGTATTGATAAATGGCTGGAGCAAGAGTGCCAGGAAGGACAGCAGGCCGATGTGCACCAGGGTCCTGGCGTTGCGCTGCGACCAGCGTTCGCCCTTGGCCAGGCGGCGGAAGAACAGGCCGGTGAGCGCCAGGCCGAACGCGGAAAGCAGGGTCGGCAGGTAGTCCAGCAGCATCAGCAGCGCCCGGCTGCTCCAGGACAGGACGAAGCCGTCGCTGGCCAGGCGCGGCATTTCATCGCTCCAGGCCTGCAGGTAGCCCTGCTCGCTGAGGCCGGAGAACCAGAGGTGGGTGTTCGCTCCGAGTTCGATGCAGGCCATGCCCCAGGCCAGGATGGCGCAGAGCATGCCGAGCAGATAGAGCTTGTGGTTGCTGAGATGCGTGGACAGCGCCATGCCGGGTTCCCCTGTGTGTTTCGCGTCTGGATGGCGAAACTAGGGAATAAATTATCGTAATACAATAATTTATCGTCACCACGTCATAACTTGTGATCTGGCGCACAGTGCGTTCTGACCCGCTTCAGCGGATCACGCCTTCCTCGCGCAAGAGCTTGAAGATGGCTTCGGCGCCGGCTTCCGCCGAAAGATCCTTGAGTACCTGCCCGGTACCGCCGGAGGCCTTGGCGGTGGCGGCTTTCATTCGCTCGGCGCCGGTCTTCGCCTTGATTACCTTGAGCCGCTTCGGGCGCGGCCGGGCCGGTTGCAGGCTGTCTTCGGCGAGCAGTGGGTCGTCGACCACCTCCACCTCATGGGCCTCGATCTCGCCACGCCTAGCCGGGCCGAAGGCGCTCTGCCGGGCCACCGGCGCGGCATTGTCGACGCTGGCGACGAACGGCAGGCGTACCCGCAGTCGGCGTCGCTGGCCGCGAGGCAGAGCCTGGAGGACCTGGGCGCTGCCGTCTTCGACCTTCTCGACCTCGGCCAGGCCGACCACCAGTGGCCAGCCCAGGCGCTCGGCGAGGAGGAAGGGCAGCATCCCGGAGCCTTCCCCGGTTTCCGCCTGGCTGCCGGTGAGCACCAGTTGCGCGCGGGAGTCGCGCAGGTGCTCGGCCAGTGCGGGCAGGGCGTCGGCGCCGGCCGGCTGTTCCAGCACGGACAAGCGTTCCAGGCCCATGCCGAGATAGCCGCGCAGCGCCTCGGCGTGCGGGTCGCCGGCGTGCAGCACTTGCAGGCGCGGGCCGCTCAGGCGCAGGCCGAGTTCCACCGCGCGGGCGTCCTGTTCGGCGCGGCGCGGGCGTCCGGAGGCGGGGTGGGCGCCGATGGAGACCAGCGCGACGATGTTCAGCTCAGTCATGGTTCGATACCGATGAAAGGTACGTGGAAGCGGGTTCAGGCCGCATCGCGGGCGGCGCCGTTGCGATGTGCCTCGGCCAGGCGGATCAGCGCGCGGAGGATTTCCGTCGAGTCGCCGATCACCGAGAGATCGGCGCGCTTGATCATGTCGCAGCCGGCGTCGCGGTTCACCGCCACCACCTTGTCGCAGGCGCCTATGCCCTGCAGGTGCTGGATCGCCCCGGAGATGCCCACCGCCAGGTAGACCCGCGCGGTGACCCAGGTACCGGTGGCGCCGACCTGACGGTTGCGCGGCATGTGCCCGTCGTCCACCGCCACCCGCGAGGCGCCCTCGGTGGCGCCGAGGGCGGCGGCGGCCTGGTGGAACAGCGTCCAGTCCTGCACGCCGTTGCCGCCGGAGAGAATGAATTCGGCCTCGGCCATGGGGATCCGCGCCGGGTCCACGGCCACCGGGCCGAGGTCCTCGATGCGTGGCAGGTTGCGCGCCACCTGCGCGGCCATGTGCAGCTCGCGAGCCTCATGGCGGGTTTCGCTGACCGGCTCGGCGCATTCCGCCGCGGCCAGCAGCAGGCGCGGCAGGGCGCGCTGGATGTCCTCGCGGCCGGCGCCGGCGCGGCCGATGCAGCGGCCGTCCTCGACCTGCCAGACGCGTCCGGCCGGCCGTTCGCCGAGCGCAGCGGCCAGGCGCCGGCCCAGTTCGCCGCCGCCGTTGCGACTGTCCGGGAACAGCCAGTGGCGCGGGGCGAGCTGGTTCTCCAGGTTGCGCAGGGCGAGTATTCGCTGCTCGGGCGCGTAGCCGTCGTACTCGCCGCCGGCGAGGTGCAGCAGGCGGTCGACGCCGGCGCTGTCGAAGGCGCTTTCCTTGTGTTCGCCGAACACCACGGCGAGCACCGCGCCGTCGTTGCCGGCGAGCTTGCGGGCCAGTCCGAGGAGGTCCTTGTCGTGGCTGGAGAGACGGCCGCCGACCATGTCCGGGACCACCGCGACGAGGAATGCCGGTTGCTCGACCACATGCAGTGGCAACTGCGCTTCCTGCGCTACGCTGGCGCGGCGCGCGCCGCTGCCCTGCTGGCCGCCGGAGCGATCGATGCGGCGGATGCCGTTGGGGCCGACGAAGCCGACGGCGTGCGGGTTCTTGCGGACCAAGCCGTGGGGGCCCATCCAGCGCACCTCGCCGCCTTGGGCGGAGTGCATGGCCGCATGCAGCGGATGCAGGCGGTTGCGGGCGATCCATTCGGCGCGTGGATCGCGACGGACGATGTCGTTCATGCGGAATGCTTCCTGTGGCTGCGGCTACCCGGTCCCGCGGCCCCCTCCCTGGAGGGAGAGGCCGCTATCCGTGCTGCCCCGGTCAGCAGCGGATTCGATGTGAAGCTCGACACTCTCATCAATGCACCTCCGCCACGGCTTCACGCCGCACCGGCTTTTTTGCCGGCGCTTCCGCCTGCTCTATCAGCGCTTCCGCCACCAGCTCGGCGATGTCCTTGATCTCCGGCCGCGGTGCCACCACGCCTTCGAGCATCGCGGTGCACTGCGGGCAGCCGACGGCCACCAGCTCGGCGCCGGTCTCGCGGATGTCGGCCATGCGCATGTCGGGAATCCGTTGCTTGCCGGGGATGTCGGTGATCGGCGCGCCGCCACCGCCGCCGCAACAGCGCGAGCGGAAGCCGGAGCGTTGCATTTCCTTGACCTCGATGCCGAGTGCGCGCAGCACGTTGCGCGGCGCCTCGTACTCGCCGTTGTAGCGGCCCAGGTAGCAGGGGTCGTGGTAGGTGACGCTGCCGGCCTTGCTGCGGCCCGGTTGCAGCGTGCCGGCGCGCAGCAGTTCGTCAATGAAGGTGCTGTGGTGCAGTACCTGGTAGTCGCCGCCGAGGGCGCCGTATTCGTTCTTCAGCACATGGAAGCTGTGCGGGTCGCAGCTGACGATGCGGGTGAAGCGGTATTTCGCCAGGGTCGCGATATTGCGCCTGGCCAGGTTCTGGAAGGTCGCCTCGTCGCCCAGCCGGCGCGCCACGTCGCCGCTGTCGCGCTCCTCCAGGCCGAGCACGGCGAAGTCCACCGCGGCTGCCTTGAGGATCTTCACGAAGGCGCGCAGGGTGCGCTGGTTGCGCATGTCGAAGGCGCCGTCGCCGACCCAGAACAGCACGTCGGCGCTCTTCTTCTCGCTCATCAGCGGCAGGTTCAGGTCGGCCGCCCAGTTCAACCGGCCGCCGGGGGCGAAACCGCCGGGGTTGTCGGTGGCGATCAGGTTGTCCAGCACCTCGGCGCCCTTGTTCGGCGTGGCGCCTTTCTCCAGGGTCAGGTGGCGGCGCATGTCGACGATGGCGTCGACGTGCTCGATCATCATCGGGCACTCCTCGACGCAGGCCCGGCAGGTGGTGCAGGACCATAGGGTGTCGGCGTCGACCAGGGCCTTGCCATCCAGCGCGACGATCGGCTGGTGCGGGCCGCCGCCGTGCTCGCCCAGCGGTTTGCCTGGATAGGGGCTGCCGGCGAACTTCGCGTCGTTGCCGCCGGCCAGGCCGATGACCATGTCCTGGATCAGCTTCTTCGGGTTCAGCGGCTGGCCGGCGGCGAACGCCGGGCACATCGCCTCGCACTTGCCGCACTGCACGCAGGCGTCGAACCCGAGCAACTGGTTCCAGGTGAAGTCGCTGGGCTTTTCCACGCCCAGCGGCGCCTGCGGATCGGCCAGGTCGAGCGCCTTGAGGCCGGTGGAGCGGCCGCCGCCGAAGCGTTCGGCGCGGCGGTGCCAGGCCAGGTGCAGGGCACCGGCGAAGGCGTGCTTCATCGGCCCGCCCCAGGTCATGCCGAGGAACAGCTCGGACACACCCCAGGCCACGCCAATGGCGAGGAGGCCGGCGAGGAACCAGCCGCCGAAGCCTTCCGGCAGGATCCCGGCCACCGGCAGGGTGGCGAGGAAGAAGCTCGCGGCGAACGCCAGCAGGCTCTTCGGCAGGCGCATCCAGGGGCCCTTCGACAGCCGCGACGGTGGGTCGAGGCGGCGGCGGGCGACGAACAGCGCGCCGACGAACATCAGCGCCGTGGCCGCCAGCAGGGCGAAGCCGAGGATCCGGCCGTGCAGCCCGAAACCGTGTACCAGGATCGCCAGCAGCGCCGCCAGGACGAAGCCGCCGGCGGTGGCGACGTGGGTCCTGGACATGTACCTGTCGCGCTCTACCACATGGTGCAGGTCCACCAGGTAGCGACGCGGCATCTGCATGAGGCCGCCGATCCAGTCGACCTTGGCGGGTCGGCCGCGGCGCCACATGAGGAAGCGCTTCGCGGCGCCGAGCACGGCAAGTGCCAGGGCGGCGAAGAGCAGGACGGGGAGGAGGGTGTCGAGCATTTCTGGTCTCCCTGCGGGACGTCAGGCGGCGCTGGATCGGCCCCCTCTCCCGCTTGCGGGAGAGGGGGCGGCCGTGCCGGTCGGATGCCACGAGGCGTGTCTTAGAAATCCTTGCACAAGCGCAGCGCGTCATAGATCGCCGCATGGGTGTTGCGCTGGGCCACGCAGTCGCCGATGCGGAACAGCAGGTAGCCTTCTCCGGGCTGGCTGAGGCAGGGCTGCGGCTGGATCGCGAACAGCGCCTCGACGTCGATCTGGCCCTTGTTCCGCGAGCCCTGCTTGAGCGCGTAGTAGAGGCTCTCGTCGGGGCGCACGCCGTTTTCCACCACCACCTGGTCGACCACCCGCTCTTCCCGCGCGCCGGTGTATTCGTTCTCCAGCACCGCCACCAGCTTGTCGCCCTCGCGGTAGACCTTCTCCAGCATCAGGTCGCCGGTCATGATCACTTCCTTGGGATACATGCTGCGGTAGTAGGTGGGGAAGGTGGTGCCGCCTATGGCCACGCCCGGCTTGATGTCGTCGGTGACGATCTCCACCTGGGCGCCCTTGTCGGCGAGGAAGTCCGCCACCGACATGCCGCTGAACTCGCAGATGGTGTCGTAGACCAGCACGTTCTTGCCTGGCTCGACCGTGCCGTCGAGCACGTCCCAGCTGCTCACCACGAGGCCGTCGGCGGCGCCCCAGTGTTCGTTCTGCTCGAGGAACGGATGTCCGCCGTTGGCCAGCACCACCACGTCCGGGCGCAGGTCGAGGATGGTCTCGGGGTCGGCCGCGGTGCCCAGGCGCAGGTCGATGCCCAGGCGTGCCAGCTCCAGTTGGTACCAACGGGTGATGCCGGCGATCTGGTCGCGTTGCGGCGCCTTGGCGGCGGTGGTGATCTGGCCGCCGAGCTGCTCCTTCTTCTCGAACAGGGTCACGTCGTGGCCGCGCTCGGCCGCCACGCGGGCCGCTTCCATCCCGGCCGGCCCGCCGCCGACCACCACCACCTTGCGCTTCGGTCCGGCGGACTTCTCGATGATGTGCGGCACGCCCATGTATTCGCGGGAGGTCGCGGCGTTCTGGATGCACAGCACGTCCAGGCCCTGGTACTGGCGGTCGATGCAGTAGTTGGCGCCGACGCACTGCTTGATCTGGTCGACCTGGCCCATCTTGATCTTGGCGATCAGGTGCGGGTCGGCGATGTGCGCGCGAGTCATGCCGACCATGTCCACGTAGCCGCCTTCGAGGATGCGCGTGGCCTGGTTCGGGTCCTTGATGTTCTGCGCGTGCAGCACCGGCACGTCGACCACTTCCTTGATGCCGGCCGCCAGGTGCAGGAACGGCTCCGGCGGGAAGGTCATGTTGGGGATGACGTTGGCCAGGGTATTGTGGGTGTCGCAGCCGGAGCCGACCACGCCGATGAAGTCGAGCATGCCGGTATCGCTGTAGTACTTGGCGATCTGCTTCATGTCCTCGTGGGACAGGCCGTCCGGGTGGAACTCGTCGCCGCAGATGCGCATGCCGACGCAGAAGTCCTCGCCGACCTCGGCGCGCACCGCCTTGAGCACCTCGAGGCCGAACTTCATGCGCCCCTCGAAGCTACCGCCCCATTCGTCGGTGCGCTTGTTGACCCGTGGGCTCCAGAACTGGTCGATCATGTGCTGGTGCACGGCGGACAGCTCGACGCCGTCCAGGCCGCCTTCCTTGGCGCGGCGGGCGGCCTGCGCGTAGTTGCCGATGACCCGCCAGATCTCCTCCACCTCGATGGTCTTGCAGGTGGCGCGGTGCACCGGCTCGCGGATACCCGACGGCGACATCAGGGTCGGCCAGTGGTAGCCGTCCCAGCGCGAACGGCGCCCCATGTGGGTAATCTGGATCATGATCTTGGCGCCGTGCTTGTGCATGGCGTCCGCCAGGTTCTGGAAGTGCGGGATGATCCGGTCGGTGGACAGGTTCACCGAACTCCACCACTGCTGCGGGCTGTCGATGGCGACCACTGAGGAGCCGCCACAGATGGCCAGGCCGATGCCGCCCTTGGCCTTTTCCTCGTAGTACTTCACGTAGCGCTCGGTGGTCATCCCGCCGTCGGTGGCGTAGACCTCGGCGTGGGCGGTGGAGAGCACGCGGTTGCGGATGGTCAGCTTGCCGATCTGGATCGGCTGGAACATTGCTTCGAAGGCCATGACCCTTTCCTCGGCTTACAGGGGTTTGACGACGAACAGGCCGTCTTCGTGACCGTCCTCGGCGCCGCTGTAGACCTGTTCGGCCACGGTGCGCAGGCTGCTGCCGCGGGCGGCGAGGATCTGGTCCATGGCGCCGGCGAACCAGCCGGTGAACATGTAGTCGACCTTGCGATTGACCTTGCCGTAGACGTAGACGAAGGCGGAGTGCCGCAGGCGGACCTCGGCGGTGCCTTCCTCGAGGTTGATCCGCTCGATCTCGAACAGGCCCCAGCCGCGCTGGGACAGGCGCTTCATGTAGTGCTCGAACACCGCCACGCCCTCCAGGCCGTGACATTCGGCTTCCTTCTCGCACCAGTGCCAGGCGGACTTGTAGCCGGCCTTGTAGAGGATCTCGGCGTAGGCGTCGGCGCCCAGCACTTCCTCGATGCCCATGTGGTTGTTGACGAAGAAATGTCGCGGTACGTAGAGCATCGGCAGGGCGTCAGTGGTCCAGACGCCGGTCTCGCTGTCGACCTCGATGGGCAGTTGGGGGGCATGTTTGGCCATGGTGTAAGCTCCGATTCTTTTGACTCCCTCTCTCCCTTCAGGGAGAGAGGCGGGGAGAGGGAAGATGGGTGCGATGCAATGCCGCTCCCTTGAGGAAGAGGCGACGAGTCGGGAGTGGGCCGGGAGTTACTCGCCCCAGACGTCGCGCAGGACCCTTACCCAGTTCTCGCCCATCACCTTGCGCACCACGCGCTCGGGCATGCCGCGCTCGAGCAGGGTCTCGGTGAGGTTGGGGAATTCGCCGACGGTGCGGATGCCCAGCGGGTTGACGATCTTGCCGAAGTTGGTCAGGCGCCGGGCGTAGCCCTTGTCGTGGGTCAGCCACTCGAAGAAGTCGTGGCCGTGGCCCTGGGTGAAATCGGTGCCGATGCCGATGGCGTCCTCGCCGACGATGTTCATCACGTACTCGATGGCCTCGGCGTAGTCGTCGATGGTCGAGTCGATGCCTTTCTTGAGGAACGGCGCGAACATGGTCACACCGACGAAGCCGCCATGATCGGCGATGAACTTCAGCTCCTCGTCGGACTTGTTGCGCGGGTGTTCCTTGAGGCCGGACGGCAGGCAGTGGGAGTAGCAGACCGGCTTCTTCGATTCGAGGATGACCTCTTCGGAAGTCTTGCTGCCGACGTGGGAGAGGTCGCACATGATGCCGACCCGGTTCATCTCCGCGACGATCTCCCGACCGAAGCCGGAGAGCCCGCCGTCACGCTCGTAGCAGCCGGTGCCGACCAGGTTCTGGGTGTTGTAGCACATCTGCACGATGCCCACGCCGAGCTGCTTGAACACCTCGACGTAGCCGATCTGGTCCTCGAATGCGTGGGCATTCTGGAAACCGTAGAGGATGCCGGTCTTGCCCTGCTCCTTGGCCTTGCGGATGTCCGCGGTGCTGCGCACCGGGATCACCAGGTCGCTGTTGTCGCGGATCAGCTTGTTGCTGGCGACGATATTGTTCACCGTCGCCTGGAAGCCTTCCCATACCGATACGGTGCAATTGGCGGCGGTCAGGCCGCCCTTGCGCATGTCCTCGAACAGTTCGCGGTTCCACTTGGCGATGATCAGACCGTCGATGACGATGCTGTCGGCGTGCAATTCGGCTGGGCTCATCTGGCATACCCCTTTCAGGCTGGGCGCGCCGGGACTTGTGCCGACGCTTTGGGGGCAGCATATCGTCGGGGCCCGGCGCGACCCGGCCCGAAAACGACCAGGGTCGTGCCGAAAGCGTCAAGCGTGCGACCGCAACGACGGAGGGCAATGTCGCGGATGGAACAGGCGCTGGCCGCCCGGGGCCGCCAACGGGGAGTGCGCGCGCCCCTGCCGGCGCGGGTTCAGAGGCCGAGTTCGCCGAGCGACGGATGGTTGTCCGGCCGGCGCCCCAGCGGCCAGCGGAACAGCCGCTGGTCCTCGCGGATCGGCAGGTCGTTGATGCTGGCGTGACGTTCGTACATCAATCCCTGCTCGTCGAACGCCCAGTTCTCGTTGCCGTAGGAGCGGAACCAGTTGCCCGAGTCGTCGTGCCATTCATAGGCGAAGCGCACGGCGATGCGGTTGCCGGTAAACGCCCAGAGCTCCTTGATCAGCCGGTACTCCTGCTCGCGCTGCCACTTGCCGCTGAGGAATTCGACGATCCGCTCGCGGCCGCGGACGAAGGTCGAGCGATTGCGCCAGACGCTGTCGGGACTGTAGGCCAGCGAGACGCGCTGCGGGTCGCGGCTGTTCCAGCCGTCCTCGGCGGCGCGGACCTTCTGCGCGGCGGTTTCGGCGGTGAAGGGGGGAAGCGGGGGACGGACGTCGCTCATGGCGGGCTCCTCGGTCTGCGGTGGTTTTCGATGGGAACAGCGTAGGGCAGGGCGAGCGCGGCCGAATGACGTCGATCCCACGGATCCTGCCAATCCCGCCTCGCCCCCTGGCTGTTGCCAGGCTGGCCAGACCTACCCCGGAGAGGGCTATGATGGCCGCCACCGGAGTGGACAAGGATCGACCTCGCGCAATGACCTCCACCACCTACCTCGGCCTGCTGCTGGTCGGCATCCAGGTACTCGGCTTCGTCGCCGCCATCCATGCCGTGCTCACCGTGCGCACCGCACAGGGCGCGATCGCCTGGGCCACCTCGCTGGTATTCATGCCGTACCTGACCCTGCTGCCGTACCTGGTGTTCGGTCGCAGCCGTTTCGACGCCTACATCGAGGCGCGGCGCCAGGCCAACCGCGAGATGCACCTGGCGGCCGCCGAGCTGGACTGGCGTCCCTGGGTCGAGGAGGCCCTGGCGGCCCGCCAGGTCAGCGGCTACAAGGGGCTCAAGGCGCTGGTGCGGATGACCCGCACGCCGACCCTGGCGAACAATCGGGTGCGCCTGCTGGTCAACGGCGAGGCCAGCTTCGAGGCGATGTTCAAGGCGATTTCCGCCGCCCGCCAGGTGATCCTGGTGCAGTTCTTCATCGTCCGCGACGACGCCCTCGGCCAGCGCCTCCAGCAACTGCTGCTGGAACGCGCGGCCAACGGCGTCGAGGTGTTCTTCCTCTATGACGCCATCGGCAGCCACGCGCTGCCGCACCGCTATGTCGAGCGGCTGCGCCAGGGCGGCGTGCAGATGCATGGCTTCAGCACCGGCAGCGGCATGCTCAACCGCTTCCAGGTGAATTTCCGCAACCACCGCAAGGTCGTGGTGGTGGATGGCGAGTGCGGTTTCGTCGGCGGGCATAACGTCGGCGTCGAGTACCTCGGCGAGAAGCCGCCGCTGGCGCCCTGGCGCGACACCCACATGGAACTGCGCGGGCCGGCGGTGGCGTGCCTGCAGGAAAGCTTCGCCGAGGACTGGTACTGGGCGACCCACAGCCTGCCGCCGCTGATCCTGCCGCCGCAGTACGACAGCGAGGGCGCGCTCTGCCAGGTGGTCGCCAGCGGCCCGGCGGATGCCCAGGAAACCTGCTCGCTGTTCTTCGTCGAGATGATCAACGCCGCCCACGAGCGGGTCTGGATCACCTCGCCGTATTTCGTTCCCGACGAAGCGGTGATGGCCGCCCTGCGCCTGGCGGTGCTGCGCGGCGTCGACGTGCGCCTGCTGATCCCCTCGCGCCCGGACCACCGCACGGTGTATGCCGCGTCCAGCCTCTACGCGCTGGAAGCGATCCGTGCCGGGGTCAAGGTGTTCCGCTACCAGCCCGGCTTCCTCCACCAGAAGGTGGTGCTGGTGGACCGCGACACCGCCGCCGTCGGCAGCGCCAACCTGGACAACCGTTCGTTCCGGCTGAATTTCGAGGTGATGGTGGTGACCGTCGACGAGGGCTTCGCCGGCGAGGTGGAGGCGATGCTCGAGGCGGACTTCGCCGAGTCGCTCGAATTCACTCCGGAAGACCGCCGCAGCGTGCGCCGCCTGCAGCAACTGGGGATGCGCGTGGCGCGGCTGGTCTCGCCGATCCTCTGAAAACCTTCGCGGACTCTGTACGTCGGCAAAACCGCGTTGGAAACGGCTTCGGAAAACTCGGTTGCCGTTCGGAGACTCCGCTTCCCCGGCTGTTTTCGCCCGGTTTCTCCAGCTCGCCAGATCGTCGGCAGGTCCTGAGCGACGCCTCTGCCGCCCGCCGACCGCGCGGGCGTGCAGCTTTTCCCTAGCCAGCGACTACAAAAATCATAATTTCGCTATTCCCCGGCTCTGAACAGAATGCGGCCATCACGCAACCGCAGAACAAGAACGACCAGAGTCCGAGGAACCGAGCCATGACCGACCTGAATCGCACCGCCTTGCCCTCGCGCACGGACGGGACCGTGGAAAAGACCGACACCCTCGTCGTCGGCGCCGGCCAGGCCGGCGTGGCGATGAGCGAGCACCTGAGCCGGCTCGGCGTGCCGCACCTGGTCCTGGAGCGCAACCGCATAGCCGAGGCCTGGCGCAGCGGACGCTGGGACTCACTGGTGGCCAACGGCCCGGCCTGGCACGACCGCTTCCCGGGAATGGAATTCGACATCGATCCCGACGGTTTCCCCGGCAAGGACCAGGTGGCGGCCTATTTCGAGGCCTACGCGAAGAAATTCGACGCGCCGATCCGTACCGGCGTCGAGGTGAGGAAGGTGGTGCGCAATGTCGGCCGCCCCGGCTTCACCGTGGAAACCTCCGCCGGGACCATCGAGGCCAACCGCGTGGTCGCCGCCACCGGCCCGTTCCAGCGTCCGGTGATCCCGCCGATCGCGCCGCGCGACGAGCGTATCCGGCAGATCCACTCGGCCCACTACTACAACCCGCAGCAGCTGCCCGAAGGTGCGGTACTGGTGGTCGGCGCCGGTTCGTCGGGGGTACAGATCGCCGACGAGCTGCAACGTGCCGGGCGCCAGGTCTACCTCTCGGTGGGCGCTCATGACCGTCCGCCGCGTTCCTACCGCAACCGCGACTTCTGCTGGTGGCTGGGCGTGCTCGGCGAATGGGATGCGGAAGTCGCCAAGCCCGGGCGCGAGCATGTGACCATCGCCGTGAGCGGTGCCCGCGGCGGACATACCGTGGACTTCCGCGCCCTGGCGCATCAGGGCGTGACCCTGGTCGGACTGACCGAATCCTTCGTCGACGGCGTCGCGACCTTCCGGCCGGACCTGGCGGAGAACCTGGCGCGCGGCGACGAGAACTACCTGGCGTTGCTCGACGCCGCCGACGCCTATATCGCCCGCAACGGCCTTGACCTGCCGGAAGAGCCCGAGGCGCGCCGCCGGCTGCCGGACCCGCAGTGCGTGACCGATCCGATCCTCGAACTGGACCTGGCCGAGGCCGGGGTGGGCAGCATCATCTGGGCCACCGGCTATGCCGTCGACTTCGGCTGGCTGCAGGTCGATGCCTTCGACCGCGACGGCAAGCCGCGCCACCAGCGTGGTGTGTCCAGCGAACCCGGCGTGTATTTCATCGGCCTGCCCTGGCTGTCGCGGCGCGGCTCCTCGTTCATCTGGGGCGTCTGGCACGACGCGCGCCATGTCGCCGACCACATCGCCATCCAGCGCAAGTACCTCGCATACCGCGACGCCGCCCAGCGCCAGGAACAGGACCGCGCCTCGCAAGCTCCGCAAACCAGCCTCCAGGAAGTCAGCTGATGCCTACCCATACCCGCATTCGCATGTTCAACACCAAGGACACCTACCCCAACCAGTCCCTGGACAACGATCTCTGCCAGGCCGTGCGCGCCGGCAACACGGTGTACGTGCGCGGCCAGGTCGGCACCGACTTCGACGGCAACCTGGTCGGCCTCGGCGACCCGCGCGCCCAGGCCGAGCAGGCGATGAAGAACGTCAAGCAACTGCTGGAGGAAGCCGGCAGCGACCTCTCGCACATCGTCAAGACCACCACCTACCTGATCGATCCGCGCTACCGCGAGCCGGTCTATCGCGAAGTCGGCAAGTGGCTCAAAGGGGTGTTCCCGATCTCCACCGGACTGGTGGTCTCGGCCCTCGGCCAGCCGCAGTGGCTGATGGAGATCGACGTGATCGCGGTGATTCCCGACGACTGGCAGCAATGAGGAGGCGCGCGCCATGACCTTTTCCATCGTCGGCCGCTGCGCCGAAACCGGCCAGTTGGGCATCGCCATCAGCTCGTCGAGCATCGCCGTCGGCGCCCGTTGTCCCTGGCTGCGCGCCGGCACCGGCGCGGTGGCTACGCAGAACATCACCCTGCCGGCGCTCGGCCCGCAGATCCTCGACCGCCTCGACCAGGGCCTGGCCCCTGGCGAAGCGCTGGACCAGGCGCTGAGCAGCAACGGCTATGGCCAGTATCGCCAGGTCACGGTGATCGACCAGCACGGCCGCACCGCGTTGTTCACCGGCCGCGAGGCGCTCGGCGTCCACCATGCGCGGGCCGGCGAACAATGCGTGGCGGCCGGCAACCTGCTGGCCGCGCCGGAAGTGATCGAGGCGATGGTGGATGCCTTCGAGAACGCCGAAGGCCTGCTCGCCGAGCGCCTGCTGGCGGCGATGGGGGCCGCGCTGGCCGCTGGTGGCGAAGCCGGGCCGGTGCATTCGGCGGCGCTGTCGGTGGTCGGCGACCTGCTCTGGCCGGTGGTCGACCTGCGCGTCGACTGGGCCGAGCACGACCCCATCGGCCAGCTCGAGCGACTGTGGCTCGCCTACAAGCCGCAGATGCAGGACTATGTGACCCGCGCCCTCGACCCGACCCGTGCGCCGAGCTACGGCGTGCCCGGCGACGAGTGAGCGGGTCGTTCCCTTCCTCGACGGCGCAGCGCGAGACCTGCGCCCTGGAGCCCGACATGCCCGGCAGCCGCGACATCCTCGCCGACCTGGTGGCCTTCGACACCGTCAGCCGCGAGTCCAACCTGGCGCTGATCGACTACGTCCGCGACTACCTGGCGGGTTTCGGCGTCGACAGCGAACTGTTCTTCGACGCCGACGGCCGCAAGGCCAATCTCTATGCCACCATCGGCCCCAGCGACCGTGGCGGCGTCTGCCTTTCCGGGCATACCGACGTGGTGCCGGCGGACGGCCAGGCCTGGAGCGTGCCGCCGTTCCGGCTCAGCGAGCGCGATGGTCGCCTCTACGGGCGTGGCACGGCGGACATGAAGGGCTACCTGGCCTGCGTGCTGGCGGCCGTCCCGGCGTTCCTCGCCGCGCCGTTGCGCCTGCCGGTGCACCTGGCGTTCTCCTACGACGAGGAAGTCGGCTGCCTGGGCGTCCGTTCGCTGCTCGCGGCGCTGGAGCGGCGTCCGCACAAGCCGTTGCTGTGCATCATCGGCGAGCCCACCGAGCTGAAGCCGGTGCTCGGCCACAAGGGCAAGCTGGCCATGCGCTGCGAGGTGCACGGCGCGGCCTGCCATTCGGCCTACGCGCCGCAGGGGGTGAATGCCATCGAATACGCCGCGCGGCTGATCGGCCGCCTCGGCGAGATCGGCGCGCGCCTGGCGGCGCCGGAGCGCCACGACCGGCGTTTCGACCCGCCCTACTCGACGGTGCAGACCGGACTGATCCAGGGCGGCCGGGCGCTGAACATCGTGCCCGCCGAGTGCCGCTTCGACTTCGAGGTCCGCGCGCTGCCGGCGGACGACCCGCGGCAGGTCGCCGAGGAACTCCGTGACTATGCCGAAAGCGAACTGCTGCCGCGGATGCGTGCGGTAGAGCGAAGTACCGATATCCGCTTCACGCCGCTATCGGCCTATCCCGGCCTGCTCACCGCAGACGACAGCCAGGCGGCGGAGCTGATCGGCCTGCTCAGCGGTTCGACGGATTTCTCCACCGTGGCCTTCGGCACCGAGGGCGGGCTGTTCCACCAGGCCGGTATCCCGGCGGTGATCTGCGGTCCCGGCAGCATGGACCAGGGCCACAAGCCGGACGAGTTCGTCAGCCTCGCTCAGCTCGAGGCGTGCGACGCCCTGCTGGCGCGCCTGGCGGCGTGGCTGCGGGAGCCTTGAGCGGCAGCACCGCGCGGTCCTGGCTGGGACTGGCGGCGAAGCGCGCGCGGTAGCTGCGGGAGAAGTACGAAGGCGACTCGAAGCCGCAGGCCAGGCTCACCTGTAGCACGCTGAGGTCGGTCTGGCGCAGCAACTGGCGGGCCTTGTCCAGGCGCAGGCCGAGGTAGAAGTTCGAGGGCGTGTCGTCCAGGTGCACGCGGAACAGCCGTTCCAGCTGGCGGCGGGTGACCTGGATGCGCTCGGCCAGCTCCAGGGTGGTCAGTGGCGGCTCGGTATGCCGCTCCATCTCGCCGATCACCTGCACCAGCTTGCGGTTGCTCACGCCATAGCGGGTCGCCACCTGCAGGCGCTGGTGGTCCTGGCGCGGGCGGATGCGGCCGAGCACGAACTGCTCGGAAACCTGCACCGCCAGTTGCGGACCGTGGGCCTGGGCGATCAGGTCGAGCATCAGGTCGATGGAGGCGGTGCCGCCGGCCGAGGTGATGCGCGGACCGTCGATCTCGAACAGCTCCTGGGTCACGCTCAGTTGCGGGTAGGACTCCTGGAAGGCGTCGATGGCTTCCCAGTGCAGGGTCGCGCGGCGCCCGTCGAGCAGACCGGCCTCGGCCAGCACCACGCTGCCGGTATCGATGCCACCGAGGGTCACGCCGTTGCGATCGAGCTTGCGCAGCCACTGCACCAGTGCCGGGGTGACCGCCCGCAGCGGCTCGAAACCGGCCACCACGAACAGCAGGTCTCCTTTCTTCAGCGGCTCCAGCGCGCCGTCGCTGTTCACCGACATGCCATTGCTGGCCAGCACCGGACCGCCGTCGGCGCTGAGCACGTGCCAGCGGTAGAGGTCGGCGTGGAAGCGGTTGGCCACGCGCAGTGGCTCCACGGCGGAAACGAAGCCCATTACCGAGAAGCCGGGCAGCAGGAGAAACCAGAAGTCCTGGGACATGGGGCGCTCCGGGGTTGAGGTTGCGCAGCCTGTGTGTAGCGCAGGCCCGCCGCGCTTGGCAATGGCCAGGTCGCTGCAGTGCAAGAGCTGGTCGCCGCAGTGCGCTTCGCCGCCGTCCCGGCTGCGTACCTTGGTCGCCAGGGTCGGTCTCGCAAGGGGCCGGCGCCCACCTCGCAGAAAAACAATCAATAGCCGCACGAGGGGAGACCGATGAAGACGACGATTCGCCAGCTGGGCTGCGCCCTGCTGATCCTGGCCAGTGGCGCCGCCCTGGCCGCAGAACCCGAGCAGTGCCGTACGGTGCGCCTGGGCACGGTGAACTGGACCGACGTGGTCGCCAGCAGCGCCGTGGCCGAAGCCTTGCTCGATGGCCTGGGCTACCAGGTGAAGCAGACCAGCGCCTCGCAACAGATCGTTTTGGCCGGCCTGGCCGACAAGCAGCTGGACCTGTTCCTCGGCTACTGGCAACCGACCATGCAGCCGGTCGCCAGGCCTTACCTGGACAAAGGCCGGATCGAAGTGATCGAGCCACCGACCCTGGCCGACGCGCAGTCCACCTATGCGGTGCCGAGCTACGTCGCCGAGGGCGGGCTGAAGACCTTCGCCGACATCGCCCGCTTCAAGGACAAGCTTGGCGGCCGCATCTACGCCATCGAGCCGGGCAGCGGCTCGAACCGCATCACCCGGAAGATGATCGACGACAACCGTTTCGGCCTGAAGGGCTTCCAACTGGTGGAGTCCAGCGAGGCCGGGATGCTCACGGCGGTGAAGCGGGCGATCAAGCGCAAGCAGTGGGTGGTGTTCTTCGGCTGGAAGCCGCATCCGATGAACCTGCAGATCGACATGACCTACCTCACCGGCAGCGAGGATGTGTTCGGTCCCGACGAGGGCGCGGCCACCGTCTCCACCATGACCGCCGCCGGCTACCAGGCGCAGTGCGGCAACGTCGCCCGGCTGCTGCACAACCTGCGCTTCAGCAGCGCCCAGGTCAGCCAGGTGATGGCGCCGATCCTCGATCGCACCCAGCCCCTCGACGCCGCGCGCCAGTGGCTGAAGGCCAACCCCGAGCCGCTGAAGGCCTGGCTGGATGGCGTGAGCACCTTCGACGGCAAGGACGGCCTGGCCGCGCTCCAGGCCTCGCTGAAGTAACCCGCACCTATCCGTTCCGCCCGGCGTGGCCGGGCGGGGCTTTGTACACCCCGAATACAGGAAGCTACCACCGTGAACCATGAAGTCATCGTCACCTGCGCGGTGACCGGCGCCGGCGATACCGTCGGCCGGCATCCGGCGATCCCGGTCACCCCGAAACAGATTGCCGAGGCCGCCATCGAGGCGGCCAGGGCCGGCGCCACCGTCGCCCACTGCCATGTCCGCGACCCCGCCACCGGCAAGCCCAGTCGCGACGTGGCGCTGTACCGCGAAGTGGTCGAGCGCATCCGCGAAAGCGACACCGACGTGATCATCAACCTCACCGCCGGCATGGGCGGCGACCTGGAGATCGGCAAGGGCGAGCAGCCCCTGGAGTTCGGTGTCGGCACCGACCTGGTCGGCCCGCTGGAGCGGCTCAGGCATGTCGAGGAGCTGCTGCCGGAAATCTGCACCCTGGACTGCGGCACCCTCAACTTCGGCGACGGCGACTACATCTACGTCTCCACCCCTGCGCAACTGCGCGCCGGCGCCCAGCGCATCACCGAGCTGGGGGTCAAGGCCGAGCTGGAAATCTTCGATACCGGCCACCTCTGGTTCGCCAAGCAGATGCTCAAGGAAGGGCTGCTGGAGGATCCGCTGTTCCAGATCTGCCTGGGCATTCCCTGGGGCGCGCCGGCCGATACCACGACCATGAAGGCGATGGCCGACAACCTGCCGCCGGGGGCGACCTGGGCCGGCTTCGGCATCGGCCGCACGCAGATGCCGATGGTCGCCCAGGCCATGTTGCTGGGCGGCAACGTGCGGGTCGGCCTGGAGGACAACATCTGGCTGGACAAGGGCGTGCCGGCGAGCAACGGCAGCCTGGTGGAGCGCGCCATCGAGATCATCGAGCGCCTCGGCGGGCGCGCCCTGAGCCCGGCGGAAGGGCGCCGCAGGATGAACCTGAAGCCGCGCTGATTTCTTCCTCCCCGCCCCGTCGGGGGCGGGAACAACCTCTGGAGATGTCCATGTCCTTCGTCACCGAGATCAAGACCTTCGCCGCCCTCGGTAGCGGCGTCATCGGCAGCGGCTGGATCGCCCGCGCCCTGGCCCACGGCCTCGACGTCGTCGCCTGGGATCCGGCGCCGGGCGCCGAAGCGGCGTTGCGCGCGCGCGTCGCCAATGCCTGGCCGGCCTTGCGGAAACAGGGCCTGGCGCCCGGCGCGGCGCAGGAACGCCTGCGCTTCGTCGCGAGCATCGAGGAATGCGTGGGCGACGCCGATTTCATCCAGGAGAGCGCCCCCGAGCGGCTCGACCTGAAGCTCGACCTGCACGCCAGGATCAGCGCCGCGGCGCGGCCCGACGTGCTGATCGGTTCCTCCACCTCGGGCCTGCTGCCCAGCGAGTTCTACGCCGAGGCGAGCCACCCCGAGCGCTGCCTGGTCGGCCACCCCTTCAATCCGGTCTACCTGCTGCCGCTGGTGGAGGTGGTCGGCGGCGAACGCACCGCTGCCGAGGCCGTGCGGGCGGCGATGCGGGTCTACGAGTCGCTGGGCATGCGTCCGCTGCACGTACGCAAGGAAGTGCCCGGCTTCATCGCCGACCGCTTGCTCGAGGCGCTCTGGCGCGAGGCGCTGCACCTGGTCAACGACGGCGTGGCCACGACCGGCGAGATCGACGATGCGATCCGCTTCGGCGCCGGCCTGCGCTGGTCGTTCATGGGCACCTTCCTGACCTACACCCTGGCCGGTGGCAACGCCGGCATGCGCCACTTCATGGCGCAGTTCGGCCCGGCGCTGCAATTGCCCTGGACCTACCTGCCGGCGCCGGAACTCACCGAAGCCCTGATCGACCGGGTGGTGGAGGGCACCGCCGAGCAGCAGGGCGCGCGCAGCATCGCCGAGCTCGAGCGCTACCGCGACGACTGCCTGCTGGCGGTGCTCGGGGCGATCAGGGAAACCAAGGCCCGGCACGGCTTCGCCTTCGCCGAGTGACATGACGCGCCTTCCGCCCCGCCGGGCGGAGCGCAACCACGGAGCCTGCCATGAGCCAAGCCCTGACGACCTACGAGACGCCGGTCCTGCCCGAGTGGGTGGACTACAACGGCCACTTGCGCGATGCCTTCTACCTACTGGTGTTCAGCTACGCCACCGATGCGCTGATGGCGCATATCGGCCTGGACAGCCAGAACCGCGACGCCAGCGGACACTCGCTGTTCACCCTGGAATGCCACCTGAACTTCCTCCACGAGGTGAAGGAGGGCGCCAGGGTCGAGGTGCGCACGCAACTGCTCGGTCACGATCGCAAGCGCCTGCATATCCACCATGCCCTGTACCTGCCTGGCAGCGGGCAGGCGCTGGCGCTGAGCGAGCAGATGCTGCTCCACGTCAGCCTCGACGGCCCGCGCTCGGTGCCGTTCGAAGGCGAGGTGCTGGCGCGGGTCGAGGCGCTCGCCGAGGCACATCGCGCGCTCCCCGTGCCGGAAGGTGTCGGTCGGGTGATCGGCCTGCCGCCGCTGCGCTGAGCGCGATGGCTGCGAAGTATCCGCTGTCTCCGGCGATGTGGCGCTTCGTCGAGCACAGCCGGGCGTTCGCCAGCGACAGTCCGCGCCTGGATGCGCAACGTGCGGCCTACGCGCGGATGTGCCAGGCGTTCGCGCCGCCGCGCCCGGCCGGTTTGCGGGTGCTCGACTCCTGCTTGCCGGCCGCGCCGCCGGTGCGCGTGCGCCGCTATCGCCCCGACCGCCCGGCACCGCCCGGTGGCTGGCCGGCGCTGCTCTACCTGCACGGTGGCGGCTGGATGCTCGGCGGCCTCGATTCACACGATTTCATCTGCGCCGACCTGGCTGCGCGCCTGGGCCTGCTGGTGCTGGCGGTGGATTACCGACTGGCGCCGGAGCATCCATTCCCGGCGGCATTGCAGGATTGCCTGCGTGCCTGGCAGGCGCTGAGCCTGGGCGAGCTGGACGAAGCGCTGGATGGGCGACGCCTGCTGGTGGCCGGCGACAGCGCCGGCGGCAACCTGGCGGCGGCGCTGTGCCTGGCCCTGCGCGATGGCGGCGCGCCGTCGCCGGCCGCGCAGATATTGCTCTATCCCTTGCTGTCCGCCGCGCCATCGCCCTCGCGGATCGACTGCGCCGACGCGCCGTTGCTCGGCCTCGGCGATGTGCAGGCGTGCCTGGACGCCTACCTGCCGCTGGCGGCGCTGCACCGACAGCCGCTGGCGCTGCCCCTGGAGGCCGCTGATTTCACTGGCCTGCCGCCGGCCTTCGTGGCGGTCGCCGAATTCGATCCGCTGCGCGACGACGGCGAGCGCTATGGCGCAGCGCTACGCGCGGCGGGTGGCGAGGCAGGGTTCTATCCGGGAAGCGGGCTGGTCCATGGCTGCCTGCGCGGCCACGGCATCGACGAGGTGGAAGCCCTGCACGAGGCCTTGCGACGGGCCGTGCAGGGCTTCCTGGCGGAGGACTCAGGCGAGCGCCAGGCGGGTGAGGAATCCACCGCCGAGCACCAGCCAGGCGAATAGCAGGGCGGCCAGCAGCAGCGGCTTGAGGCCGGCGCGGCGGATCGCCGAGAGGTGCGTGCCGAGGCCGAGGCCGGCCATCGCCATGGCCAGGAGGAAGGTGTCGAGGTCGTTGACGTGGCTGACCAGCGCCGGCGGCAGGCTGACCAGCGAGTTGAGCCCGGCGACCAGTACGAAGCCGACGGCGAACCAGGGAATGGTGATCTTGGTCGCGCCGCTGTGCTGCCGGCGGTGCGCCTTGTCGCGTGCCAGCCAGGCCGAGAGCAGGATCAGGAAGGGCGCCAACATCATTACCCGGACCATCTTGGCGATCACTGCGGTATCCGCTGCCTCGATGCCGATCGAGCGACCCGCGGCGACCACCTGGGCCACCTCGTGCACCGTGGCGCCGATGTACACGCCCCAGGTGCCAGGGTCGCGTGGCAGCAGCCCCCAGTCCTGGTCGGACTGGAACAGCGCCGGATAGAGGAAGATGCCCAGGGTGCCGAACACCACTACGGTGGAGACCGCCACCGCGACCTGTTCGGCGCGGCCGCGCACCACCGGCTCGGTGGCCATCACCGCGGCGGCGCCGCAGATCGAACTGCCGGCGCCGATCAGCAGGGTGGTGGTGCGGTCCAGGCCGAACAGCCGGGTGCCGAGCAGGCACGCCAGGCCGAAGGTGCTGGCGAGCATCAGGGCGTCCAGCAGCACGCCGTGCAATCCGACGCCGGCGATGTCCTGGAAGGTCAGGCGCAGGCCGTAGAGGATGATCCCGGCGCGCAGCAGGATCTGCTTGGAGAAGCCGACGCCGGCGGCGCTGCCGGCGGCGATCCGAGGGTACAGGGTGTTGCCGACGACGATGCCGAGCACGATGGCCAGGGTCAGCGCGCTGATGCCGTTGTGCTGCAACCATTGCGAACGACCCAGGAGGATCGCCGCGCCGGCCAGGGCGGCGCTGAGCAGCAGGCCGGGGATGAGTTTCTGGACCTGGGCCAGGGGTCTGGTACCGGTCTTGACGGGGAGGGTGTGCATCCTTCGCTCCTCAGGTGAGGTCACGGGACGCAGGTTAGGTAGCGGGCATGAATTTGTGAAACGAATAGTTTCTGTATTAAATACCTGAAAAACAGGTAGGTGAGTCCATGGCCCTCAGTTTCCGTCAGCTCCAGATCTTCTGTGCGGTGGCTCGCTGCGGCAGTACCACGGCGGCGGCGGAATCCATCTCGCTGTCGCAGTCGGCCACCAGCGCTGCGCTCAACGAGCTGGAGTCGCAGCTTTCCACGCGCCTGTTCGACCGGGTCGGCAAGCGCCTGCAACTGAACGAGGTCGGCCGCCGCTTCCTGCCCCAGGCATTGCGCCTGCTCGACGGGGTGGCGCAACTGGAGCAGCAGTTCGCGGTTTCCGCCGCGCCCCAGGCGAGCCTGACGGTGGCGGCCAGCAGCACCATCGGCAACTACGTGCTGCCACGCCTGCTGGCCTCCTTCGAGCGGGAGCAGCCGGGGGTGAGGGTCAACGCCAGCATCGGCAACACCGGTTCGGCGGTGCAGGACGTGGTGACCTTCGCGGCGGACATCGGCCTCATCGAAGGCCCCTGCCACGAGCCGGGCCTGCGGGTGGAGCCCTGGCTCGAGGACAGCCTGATCGTGGTGGCGGCGCCCGGCCACCCGCTGGCCTTGCGCACCCAGGTCTCCCGCGAGGCCCTGCGCCGTGCGCGCTGGCTGCTGCGCGAGCCCGGCTCGGGCACGCGCGAGGAGGTCAGCCACGCCCTGCTGGGCCACCTGCATTACCTGGAAGACAGCCTGGACCTGGGCAGCTCCGAGGCGATCAAGCACAGCGTCGCCGCCGGGCTGGGCATCAGTTGCCTGTCGCGCTGGGTGGTCGAGGAACAGTTGGCCTCCGGCGCGCTGGTCGAACTGCGCAGCAGCCTGCCGCCGTTGCGCCGGCGTTTCTACATGCTGCGCCAGCGCGACAAGTTCCTCTCGCCGGGCTTCGAGCGCTTCTGGGAACACTGTCGGGCGGGACTCGGCGCCGGCTAGCCGGCTCCCGGTAAAAAGATCCCCCTGCCGCGCCCGACGCGCGGAGGGGGATGAAAAAGGAGCCAGGAACGGCCCTCAGTGTGAGTCTGGCGTTTTCCGGAAGCCGTCCGCTGCATTCCGCAAGCCGCTGGAGGTGATTGTGGCGGTGTCGCTGACGGTCGAATTAGCCGAAAACGACCTGCCCATGTCCAGGCGGGACAGCCCCCTTGCCGGGAGCGACGTGGGCTCAGCAGAATCGATGGCAATCCCCATCGAAGGAGCTGCCGCGATGATGCACGCCGATCTGATCGACCAGGACGATTTCCGCGAACGCCTGCAGGCGCTGGGCTTCAGCGTGCCGCCGGACTCGACTCCGGAGCAGGCCTGCGAATACGCCGTGCGTGGCCTCAGCCCGGAGCGCGCCCAGGCGCTGCGGCGGCTGGTGGAGGACATGCTCGGCGGGCACGCCACGCTGCTGCCGGCGGTGCGCGAGGCGATTTCCCGGCAACTGCTGCCGGCGCTGGTGCCGCGGGGCTGACAAGGCCCTGCCCGCCCCGTGGACGGGGCGGGCAGGGACGCGCGGTCAGATCCGCACGCTGGCGAAGGTCGACTCGCCCTGCGCCTGGCTTAGGGCCGACAGCGCCGAGGAGTTGGGCATCAGCGCCAGGTCCTGCGGGATCGGCATCAGCACCACCGGCTGGCCCAGCGGCTGGCCCTGGCGCTCGTCACGCGGCGGGATGCCGAAGTACTCGCGGTAGCACTTGGAGAAGTGCGGGGTGGAGACGAAGCCGCAGACCGAGGCCACCTCGATGATCGACATGGACGTCTGCTTGAGCAACTGGCGGGCGCGGATCAGGCGCAGCTTCAGGTAGTAGCGCGACGGCGAGCAGTGCAGGTACTTCTGGAACAGCCGCTCGAGCTGGCGACGCGAGACGTTGACGTAGACCGCCAGTTCGTCGAGGTCGATCGGTTCCTCCAGGTTCGCCTCCATCAGCGCGACGATCTCCTGCAACTTCGGCTGGTTGGTGCCGAGCATGTGCTTGAGCGGCACGCGCTGGTGGTCCTGCTCGTTGCGGATGCGCTCGTAGATGAACATCTCGGAGATCGCCGCCGACAGCTCGCGGCCATGCTCGCGGCCGATCAGGTGCAGCATCATGTCCATCGGCGCGGTGCCGCCGGAAGAGGTGAAGCGGTTGCGGTCGATGGAGAACAGGCGGGTGCTCATGGCCACCCGGGGGAAGGCTTCCTGCATCGCCGCCAGGCATTCCCAGTGCACGCTGCAATCGTAGCCGTCGAGCAGGCCGGCGCGGGCCAGCGCCCAACTGCCGGTGCACACCGCGCCGAGGCGCCGACCCTGGCGGGCCTGGGCCTGGAGGAAAGTGACGTGCTCGCGGGTGACGCTGCGCTGGATGCCGACGCCGCCGCAGACGATCACGCAATCCACCGCCGGGGCGTTGTCGGTACCGGCGTCGGGGGTGATCTGCAGGCCGTCGCTGGCCCAGACCTGGCGGCCGTCCAGGCTCAGCGTATGCCAGCGGTAGAGTTCGCGTCCCGAGAGCTGGTTGGCCATGCGCAACGGTTCCACCGCCGAGGCCAGGGAGATCAGGGTGAAGTTATCCAGCAGCAGGAAGCCGATGGACTGCGGATTTCGGTTCTGTGGCGGAACTCCGGGCGCGTACGTGGTCATGGGTGTATCTCCTCACGCTGAGCAAGCAGGCCTCTCACGAGGCTTTTTTTTATGATTGTTGGAATTTCCGGGTGGCTGCTTGGGCCACGCCGTCGGCGTTGCTTGTAACCAGAGCAAGGCAAATGCCATGCCTATATTGATTGGGCGTTCAATCAAAAAAGCCGGAAGGCTTTAGCCCGGCATTTCCACTCGGGCCTGGCACAACGACAGCATGGGCGACGGCTGGCGGCGCGCCGCGCGCCTGGGCATTTCGGTAGCACCAGGGCGGCCCCCGGCGAGAAGGCGGGGCAGCGGCCGTGGCGACAAAGGTAACGACGGGCGGCGAGCCGTTACCCCGCAGTGTGACGGATGGCGACCGCCCGGTCACGCGTCATATGCGCCAAAAAGTGGCGTCTCGATCGTTTCGTGAGCAATTCCGGTTCAGCACTCGATGGCGTTCACCGCCAGGCCCCCGCGCGAGGTTTCCTTGTACTTGTCGTGCATGTCGGCGCCGGTGTCGCGCATGGTGCGGATCACCTTGTCCAGCGAGATGAAATGCTGGCCGTCGCCGCGCAAGGCCATTTGCGCCGCGTTGATGGCCTTCACCGCGGCGATCGCGTTGCGCTCGATACAGGGTACTTGGACCAGCCCGCCAACCGGGTCGCAGGTCAGCCCGAGGTTGTGTTCCAGGCCGATCTCGGCAGCGTTCTCGACCTGCGCCGGGGTGGCGCCGAGGACTTCCGCCAGGCCGGCGGCGGCCATCGCGCAGGCCGAGCCGACCTCGCCCTGGCAGCCGACCTCGGCGCCGGAGATCGAGGCGTTCTTCTTGCACAGGATGCCCACCGCGGCGGCGGCCAGCAGGTAGTCGACGACGTCGCGGTCCTGGGCGTCGGGATTGAACTTCATATAGTAGTGCAGCACCGCCGGGATGATCCCCGCCGCGCCGTTGGTGGGCGCGGTGACCATGCGCCCGCCGGCGGCGTTCTCCTCGTTCACCGCCAGGGCGAACAGGTTGACCCATTCCATGGCGCTGAGGGTCGAGCCGATCACGTTGGGCTTGCCGATCTCCTGCAGGTTGCGGTGCAGGCGCGCGGCGCGGCGTTGCACGTTGAGCCCGCCGGGAAGGATGCCTTCGTTGCGCAACCCGTTGTCGACGCAATCGCGCATCGCCTGCCAGATGCGCCGCAGGCCTTCGCGGATGTCGGTCTCGCTGCGCCAGATGCGTTCGTTGGCCAGCATCAGCTCGGATACCCGCAGGTTGTGGCGCTTGCACAGCAGCAACAGTTCCTCGGCGCTGGAGAAGTCGTAGGGCAGCACCGTGTGGTCCTGGTCGAGCTGCCCCGAGGCGGCCTGTGCCGCATCGACCACGAAGCCGCCGCCGACCGAGTAGTAGGTCTCCTGGTGCAGTTCGTCCTGCTCGCCGTAGGCGACCAGGGTCATGGCGTTGGGGTGGTAGGGCAGGTTCTCGTCGAGCAGGCGCATGTCGCGCACCCAGTCGAACGGTACCGCCACGCGGCCGTCCAGTTGCAGCAGGCCGCTATCGAGCAGCGCGGCCATGCGCGGGGCGATCTGGGTCGGGTCGATACGATCCGGCCATTCGCCCATCAGGCCCATGATCACCGCGCGATCGGTGCCGTGGCCGACGCCGGTGGCGGACAGCGAGCCGTACAGGCGCACTTCGAGACGCCGCACCGCCGACAGCGCCTGGCGTTGGCGCAGGGCAGCGGTGAACAGCGCGGCGGCGCGCATGGGGCCGACGGTATGCGAACTGGACGGGCCGATACCGATCTTGAAAAGGTCGAACACACTGATAGCCATGCCGGCCTCCGGGATTGCCGCGGCATCCGTGCCTGCGTAGTGGGGGTGGCGGCTCCTCCGCCCGCGATTCCTGCGCATCATCGGGCTTTCCCCGGGGCGGGCCGCATCCGCCACCGACCCGGCCATGTCCAAAAGCGCCGCGTCCGCGCCCGGATCGGGGAACCTCTGCGGCCGAGGGGCGTCTGCACCTGCACGGCGTCGGAATGAGAACGGGCTCGCGCCGCTCCGAAAACGGCATCCGCTGGTCGCCGGCAAAGACCACTATGATTGAATGCGACACAGCGGGTACTGAATGCGACCCCGCCTGCACTGGTTGCGACCCACCCTGTAGGCGACGGATGCGTCCTGTTTCATGATCGTTCACGAATTGCCCGCTGAGGGCCGCTACCGGTCGGCCCGATACAGACAGACCGCCGCGCCCTTCGGGGTAGCGCCGGCGCCTTACCCTGCAGAGGAGTTCGCTATGAAAGGTTGCAAGTCTTGGCTGCTGGCCGTGTCTCTGTGCGCACCGCTGGCAGCCCAGGCCGCGGAGCCCGAATCCTGTGCGTCGGTGCGTTTCGCCGACGTCGGCTGGACCGACATCACAGTGACCACCGCGGTCACCCGCCAGGTCCTCGAGTCCCTCGGCTACAAGACCAAGGTCAATCTGCTCTCGGTGCCGGTGACCTACCGCTCCCTGGCCAACAACGACCTCGACGTATTCCTGGGCAACTGGATGCCCACCATGACCAACGACATCAAGCAGTACGCCGAGAAAGGCACGGTCGAGACGCTGCGCGCCAACCTGGAGGGCGCCAAGTACACCCTGGCGGTTCCCCAGTACGTCTACGACGGCGGCCTGCGCAGCTTCGCCGATATCGCGAAGTTCTCCGACAAGCTGGGCAACAAGATCTATGGCATCGAGCCGGGCAACGACGGCAACCGCGTCGCCCAGAGCATGATCGACAAGAACGCCTTCGAACTGGGCAAGTTCAAGTTGGTGGAATCCAGCGAGGCGGGCATGCTCTCGCAGGTGCAGCGGGCCATCCGGCGCAACCAGTGGGTGGTGTTCCTCGGCTGGGAGCCGCACCCCATGAATACCCGCTTCCAGATGAAGTACCTGGAAGGCGGCGACGACTTCTTCGGCCCCAACTATGGCGGCGCGACCATCTACACCAACGTGCGCAAGGGCTACGCCCAGGAGTGCGCCAACGTCGGCCAACTGCTGAAGAACCTCAGCTTCACCCTCGAGATGGAGAACAAGCTGATGGACGCGGTACTCAACGAAAACAAGAAACCCGAGGAAGCCGCTAAGGCCTGGTTGAAGGATCACCCGGAACAGCTGGATGCCTGGCTGGCCGGTGTCACCACCCGCGACGGGCAGCCTGCCGCAGCCGCGGCCAAGCTGGCGTTCGCCAAGTAGGCGACCGGTCGTTCATTTCCCGCTCTTGATGGACCCTGATTATGTTCCTGACTGATCACAAGCTCCCGCTGGGAGAGCAGATCGCCGGTTTCGTCGACTGGCTGACCCTGCATGGCGCATCGTTCTTCGACAAGATCTCCGACACCCTGGAGTTCCTCATCCATGGCGTCACCAACGGCTTGCTCTGGTTCAACCCGTTGGTGCTGATCGCCTTGCTGGTAGGGCTGGTGCATTTCATCCAGCGCAGCTGGGGGCTGACCGTGTTCGCCCTGGCCTCGTTGCTGCTGATCCTCAACCTGGGCTACTGGCAGGAGACCATGGAAACCCTCGCCCAGGTGATATTCGCCACCCTGGTGTGCATCGCCGTGGGCGTGCCGCTGGGCATCGTCGCCGCGCACAAGCCGTGGTTCTACACCGCGCTGCGGCCGTTGCTGGACCTGATGCAGACGGTACCGACCTTCGTCTACCTGATCCCGACCCTGACCCTGTTCGGTCTCGGCGTGGTGCCGGGCCTGATCTCCACGGTGATCTTCGCCGTCGCCGCGCCGATCCGCCTGACCTGCCTGGGTATCCAGGACGTGCCGGCGGAGCTGCTCGACGCCGGCAAGGCCTTCGGCTGCTCGCGCTGGCAACTGCTCACGCGCATCGAGCTGCCGCACGCGATGCCGAGCATCGCCGCCGGCATCACCCAATGCATCATGCTCTCCCTGTCGATGGTGGTGATCGCCGCGCTGGTCGGCGCCGATGGCCTCGGCAAGCCGGTGGTGAACGCGCTGAACACCGCCGACATCTCCCTCGGCTTCGAAGCCGGCCTGGCCATCGTCCTGCTCGCCATCCTGCTCGACCGGGTGTGCAAGCAGCGCGCCGTGAAGGGGAAATAAGCCATGACCGCGATCCGATTCGACCATGTGGACGTCATCTTCGGCACCCACACCAAGGAAGCCCTGAAGCTCCTCGACCAGGGCCTCGGCCGCGCCGAGATCCTCAAGCGCACCGGCCAGGTGCTCGGCGTCGAGGACGCCTGCCTGGACGTCAACCGCGGCGAGATCTGCGTGCTGATGGGACTTTCCGGCTCCGGTAAGTCGAGCCTGCTGCGCTGCATCAACGGCCTGAACAAGGTCAGCCGCGGCAAGCTGCTGATCGAGCACGAAGGTTCGCAGGTGGACATCGCCAACTGCTCGCCGGCGACCCTCAAGGCCATGCGCACCAAGCGCATCGCCATGGTGTTCCAGAAGTTCGCCCTGATGCCCTGGCTGACGGTGGCCGAGAACGTCGGCTTCGGCCTGGAAATGCAGGGCCGTCCGGCCGCCGAGCGGAAGAAGCTGATCGACGAGAAGCTCGAGCTGGTCGGTCTCTCGCAGTGGCGCGACAAGCGTCCCGACTCGCTCTCCGGCGGCATGCAGCAGCGCGTCGGCCTGGCTCGCGCGCTGGCGATGGATGGCGACATCCTGCTGATGGACGAACCGTTCTCCGCCCTCGACCCGCTGATCCGCCAGCAATTGCAGGACGAACTGCTGGTGCTGCAACGGCAACTGCACAAGACCATCGTGTTCGTCAGCCACGACCTCGACGAGGCGCTGAAGATCGGCACCCGCATCGCGATCATGAAGGACGGCCGGATCATCCAGCACGGCAAGCCGGAAGAGATCGTGCTGAGCCCCGCGGACGACTACGTGCGTACCTTCGTCGCCCATACCAACCCGCTCAACGTGCTGTGCGGCCAGAGTCTGATGCGTGGCCTCGACCAGTGCATCCGGCAGAACGACGAGATCTGCTTCGACCAGGGCCGCGACTGCTGGATCGGTCTCAGCGAAGGCGACGTGCTCAAGGGCGCGCGCCAGGGCAGCAACGTCATCGACCTGCAACGCTGGCGCCAGGGCGACCCGGTGGAGAAGCTGCGCCGCGAACCGACCCTGGTGGATGTCAGCATCCGTATGCGCGATGCCCTGCAGATTCGCTACCAGACCGGCCACAAGCTGGTTCTGCAGGAGCAGGACAGGGTGGTCGGGGTGCTCGGCGACAGCGAGCTGTACCACGCGCTGCTGGGCAAGAACCTCGGCTGACCCCCAAGGCCCGCTCGGGACCGCTGCGAATGCCCGGCGCTGCCGGGCATTCGCGTTTATCCTCCGCGCTTTTTCCGTCTGTTCTTCCTTTCGCACGCTCCCGCGCGCCGGTTCCTGCGGCATGCGCCGGGCGCCGGGCGGCAGAAAAGAAAGGCCCGGCGAAACGCCGGGCCAAGTACGCACCTGATTGGCGAGGGCGCCCTAGCGGCGCCGGATTCAGGTCTGGTGCTGGGTTGGCGCCGGCACTGGCTGGTAGGTGCGGCGGTCGCCGACCTGGGCCTCGTAGTCGGCGCGCATGGCCTTGTGCAGGCCGAACATGAACAGGATCAGCACCGCCGAGAACGGTAGCCCGGCGAGCACCACGACGGTTTGCATCGCCGTGAAGTTGCCGGCGAACAGCAGGCCGATGGTGACTAGCGTGACGACGGCCGACCAGAGGATGCGCAGCCAGTTCGGCGCGTCCTCGTCCAGCTCGCCGCCGCTGCGCGAGAGATTGGCCAGCATCACCGAGCCGGAATCCGCCGGGGTGAGGAACAGCACGAAGCCGACGAAGATCGACAGGCCGATGACGATCTTCGACAGCGGATAGTGTTCCAGCAGCAGGTAGATCGACATCGACGGCTGTTCCAGCGCGGCCTTGCCCAGGTCGGTCGCGCCGTGGTTCATCACCAGGTCCAGGGCGCTGTTGCCGAATACCGACAGCCAGGCCAGGGTGAAGCCCAGCGGGATCAGCAGCACCCCGCAGACCAGTTCGCGCACGCTGCGACCACGGGAGATGCGGGCGATGAACATACCGACGAAGGGCGCCCAGGAAATCCACCAGGCCCAGTAGAACAGGGTCCACAGGCCCAGCCATTCCTCGCTCTTGCCGGCGCCGGCACCGGTGTAGACGTAGAGGTCGAAGGTCTTCAGCACCAGGCCGTCGAGATAGTCGCCGAGGTTCTGTACGAAGCCGTTGAGCAGTTCCAGGGTCGAACCGCAGACCAGCACGAACAGCAGCAGCGAGCTGAACAGCACGATATTCAGGTTGGACAGCCGGCGGATGCCTTTCTCGATACCGGAGACCGCCGCCAGGGTGGCGACCAGGCTCATCACGAGGATCACCGCCAGCAGGGTGCCTTTGCTGTGCGGCATGCCGGTCAGGTACTCGAGACCGGACGACACCTGCAAGGCGCCGATGCCCAGGTTGGTCACCAGCCCGAGAAGGGTGACGAAGATGCCGAAGCAATCCACCGCGTGGCCCGCGGCGCCTTTCACCCAGCGCTCGCCGAGGATCGGATAGAGCGCCGAGCGCAACGCCAGCGGCTGGCGATGGCGGTAGGCGAAATAGCCGACGGCGAGGCCGACCAGGGCATAGATCGCCCAACCGTGCAGGCCCCAGTGGAGGAAGGTCAGTTGCAGCGCCTGGCGCGCCGCCTGAGGGCTGCCGGGAACGCCTTCGGGCGGGTGGTAGAGGTGGTCGATCGGCTCGGATGCGGCGAAGTAGAGCAGCGAGATGCCGATCCCGGAGGAGAACAGCATGCCGGCCCAGGCGCCGTAGCTGAAGTCCGGCTTTTCATGCTCCTCGCCGAGCTTGAGGGTGCCGAAGCGCGAGAAGGCCACCCAGGCGACGAAGAACAGGTAGGCGCCGATGGCCAGCATGTAGTACCAGCCGAAGCTGTGCGACAGCCACGCCTGGATGCGGCCGAGCAAGGCTCCGGCGCTGTCGGGATAGAGGATGAGGGCGGCGGTCAGAACCAGGATCAGTGCGGTCGAGCCGAAGAACACGATCGGATTCAGACGTACCTGCTCGTTTGTTTTTATTGGCGAAGCAGTACTCATTGGAGGATGACCCCATGGCAGTGAAAGCATGGCGGCTTATGGCCGCGGACTACAGACACAGCATTGCCACCCCACTTGAAGCCCGGATTCTGCGATCCTTGGCGGACTTCGGCGACGAGGTGATGAACGGCGC
This sequence comes from Pseudomonas sp. HMSC057H01, assembly GCF_001836405.1. Classification (NCBI taxonomy): domain Bacteria; kingdom Pseudomonadati; phylum Pseudomonadota; class Gammaproteobacteria; order Pseudomonadales; family Pseudomonadaceae; genus Pseudomonas; species Pseudomonas sp. HMSC057H01. Next base: position 42,722 of record NZ_KV828389.1, read on the forward strand.
GGGCCAGGTTGCACGCAGGCTGGGAGCCGCTCATGGACGCCGAGCTTATTCTTAGTTGATTGAACGTTCAATAAAAACAAAATAGACTGGCCACCAATGACGTCGGTCGGTGCCCGCACGCACCTATCGACGAGAGGAGATAGCAATGCCCAAGGTCGGTATGCAGCCCATCCGCCGCTCGCAACTGATTCACGCCACCCTGGAGGCGGTCGATCAGGTCGGCATGGGAGACGCCAGCATCGCCCTGATTGCCCGCCTGGCGGGTGTTTCCAACGGCATCATCAGCCACTACTTCCAGGACAAGAACGGCTTGCTGGAAGCGACCATGCGGCACCTGCTCAGCGCCTTGAGCAAGGCCGTACGCGAACGCCGCGCGGCGCTCTACGACGACAGTCCGAGGGCGCACCTGCGAGCGATCGTCGAAGGCAACTTCGACGACAGCCAGGTCAATGGTCCGGCGATGAAGACCTGGCTGGCGTTCTGGGCGACCAGCATGCACCAGCCGGCACTGCGTCGATTGCAGCGGGTCAACGACCATCGCCTGTATTCGAACCTGTGCTACCAGTTCCGCCGCCAGCTCTCGGCGGACGACGCCCGCGCCGCGGCACGCGGCCTGGCGGCCCTGATCGACGGCCTGTGGTTGCGTGGCGCGCTGACCGGCGACGCCTTCGATACCGACGAGGCCTTGAACATCGCTTACGACTACCTCGACCAGCAGTTGGCAAAACAGTCGGGGTAGGGACGAAAACCCCCGCGGCGCCGCCTTGCGCCTGCGATACCGATAAGAGAGGACTGCAACATGGCCCGATTCGAAGAACAGAAGCTCTACATTGGCGGTCGCTACGTGGAGGCCAGCAGTGGCGCCACCTTCGAGACCATCAACCCGGCCAACGGCGAAGTGCTCGCCAAGGTCCAGCGGGCTTCCAGGGAAGACGTCGAGCGGGCCGTGCAGAGCGCCGTCGAGGGGCAGAAGGTGTGGGCGGCGATGACCGCCATGCAGCGCTCGCGCATCCTCCGTCGCGCCGTCGACATCCTCCGCGAGCGCAACGACGAACTGGCCGCCCTGGAAACCCTGGATACCGGCAAGCCGCTGGCGGAAACCCGCTCGGTGGACATCGTCACCGGCGCCGACGTGCTCGAGTACTACGCCGGCCTGGTCCCGGCCATCGAAGGCGAGCAGATTCCCCTGCGCGAAACCAGTTTCGTCTACACCCGCCGCGAGCCGCTGGGCGTGGTCGCCGGCATTGGCGCCTGGAACTACCCGGTGCAGATCGCCCTGTGGAAATCCGCCCCGGCCCTCGCTGCCGGCAACGCGATGATCTTCAAGCCCAGCGAAGTCACCCCGCTGACCACCCTCAAGCTGGCCGAGATCTACACCGAGGCCGGCGTGCCGGACGGCGTGTTCAACGTGCTCACCGGCAGCGGACGCGAAGTCGGCCAGTGGCTGACCGAGCACCCGCTGATCGAGAAGATCTCCTTCACCGGCGGCACCTCCACCGGCAAGAAAGTCATGGCCAGCGCTTCCAGCTCGTCGCTGAAGGAAGTGACCATGGAGCTGGGCGGCAAGTCCCCGCTGATCATCTTCCCCGACGCAGACCTCGACCGCGCCGCCGACATCGCCGTCATGGCCAACTTCTTCAGCTCCGGCCAGGTCTGCACCAATGGCACCCGGGTGTTCATCCACCGTTCCCAGCAGGCCCGCTTCGAAGCCAAGGTACTGGAGCGCGTGCAGCGCATCCGTCTCGGCGACCCGCAGGACGAGAACACCAACTTCGGCCCGCTGGTCAGCTTCCCGCACATGGAAAGCGTGCTCGGCTACATCGAGTCCGGCAAGGCGCAGAAGGCTCGCCTGCTGTGCGGCGGCGAGCGTGTGACCGATGGAGCGTTCGGCAATGGCGCCTACGTCGCGCCGACCGTGTTCACCGATTGCAGCGACGACATGACCATCGTCCGCGAGGAAATCTTCGGCCCGGTGATGAGCATCCTGGTCTATGACGACGAAGACGAGGCGATCCGCCGCGCCAACGATACCGAGTACGGCCTCGCCGCCGGCGTCGTGACCCAGGACCTGGCCCGCGCCCACCGCGCCATCCATCGCCTGGAAGCCGGCATCTGCTGGATCAATACCTGGGGCGAGTCGCCGGCGGAAATGCCGGTCGGCGGTTACAAGCAATCCGGTGTCGGTCGCGAGAACGGTCTCACCACCCTGGCTCATTACACTCGCATCAAGTCCGTGCAAGTGGAGCTGGGCGACTACGCCTCGGTGTTCTGAGCCTCGACGCAGCGCTCGAACCCCTAACCAGGCCGGTCCCAGGCAACGCTCCCTGACACCGGCCATTCCGAACTTCCAGACACCGGCGCGCCAGCATCGCGGCCGGTGTCATGCCGAGAAAAGAGGAAGGCCTGCATGTCCCAGGAATTCGACTACATCATCATCGGAGCCGGCTCTGCCGGTAACGTACTCGCTACCCGCCTCACCGAAGATGCCGACGTCAGCGTCCTGCTGCTCGAAGCCGGCGGTCCCGACTACCGCTTCGACTTCCGCACCCAGATGCCGGCGGCCCTTGCCTTCCCGCTGCAGGGGCGGCGCTATAACTGGGCCTACGAGACCGACCCCGAGCCCTACATGAACAACCGCCGCATGGAGTGCGGTCGCGGCAAGGGCCTGGGCGGCTCCTCGCTGATCAACGGCATGTGCTACATCCGCGGCAACGCCCTGGACTTCGACGGCTGGGCCAAGGAGCCGGGCCTCGAGGACTGGAGCTACCTCGACTGCCTGCCGTACTTCCGCAAGGCGGAAACCCGGGACATCGGCCCCAACGACTACCATGGCGGCGACGGCCCGGTCAGCGTGACCACGCCGAAGGCCGGCAACAACCCACTGTTCCATGCGATGGTCGAGGCCGGCGTGCAGGCCGGCTACCCGCGAACCGATGACCTCAACGGCTACCAGCAGGAAGGCTTCGGCCCCATGGACCGGACCGTCACCCCGGAGGGCCGTCGCGCCGCCACCGGGCGCGGCTACCTGGACCAGGCCCGCGGCCGGCCCAACCTGACCATCGTCACCCACGCCCTGAGCGACCGCATCCTGTTCAGCGGCAAACGCGCTATCGGCGTCTCCTACCTGGTGGGCAACGGCGACAACCCGGCCACCGCCCACGCCCGCCGCGAAGTATTGGTGTGCAGCGGCGCGATCGCCTCGCCGCAATTGCTGCAACGCTCCGGCGTCGGCCCGGCGGCCCTGCTGCGCGACCTGGACATCCCGGCGGTGCATGACCTGCCGGGCGTCGGCGCCAACCTACAGGATCACCTGGAACTCTACCTGCAGTACGCCTGCAAGCAGCCGGTGTCGATCTACCCGGCGACCAAATGGTGGAACCAGCCGGCCATCGGTGCCCAGTGGCTGTTCCTCGGCAAGGGCCTCGGCGCCAGCAACCAGTTCGAGGCTGGCGGCTTCATCCGAACCCGCGAAGCGTTCGAATGGCCGAACATCCAGTTCCATTTCCTCCCGGTGGCGATCAACTACAACGGCAGCAAGGGCGTGCAGGAGCACGGCTTCCAGGCGCACATGGGCTCGATGCGCTCGCCGAGCCGCGGGCGCATCCACCTGAAGTCCAGGGACCCGCGCCAGCATCCGAGCATCCTGTTCAACTACATGTCCCACGAGCAGGACTGGCAGGAGTTCCGCGACGGCATCCGGCTGACCCGCGAGATCATGAACCAGCCGGCGCTGGACCCCTATCGGGGCCGCGAGTTGAGCCCAGGGGTGAACGTGCAGTCGGACGCCGAACTCGACGAGTTCATCCGCAACCATGCGGAGACCGCTTTCCACCCATCCTGCTCGTGCAAGATGGGCAGCGACGACATGGCGGTGGTCGATGGCCAGGGACGGGTCCACGGCATGGAAGGACTGCGAGTGGTGGATGCGTCGATCATGCCGCTGATCATCACCGGCAACCTCAATGCCACCACCATCATGATGGCCGAGAAGATCGCCGACAGGATCCGCGGTCGCCAGCCGCTGCCGCGCAGCACGGCGAAGTACTACGTGGCCGGGGATGCGCCGGTACGCGGCAACCCCGTGCGGGCCTGAGGAACGCGCAAACAAGAACGCCGGCGATAGCCGGCGTTCCTGCGTCTAGCCCCGGCGTGGCGGGACCGGGCGGGTGCGCCCGCTGCCATCGATGGCGACGAACACGAACACCGCCTCGGTGACTTTGCGCCATTCGCTGGACAGCGGGTCGTCGCTCCACACCTCGACCAGCATGCGGATCGAGCTGCGACCGACTTCCAGGGTCTGGGTATAGAAGGAAAGCTGGGCACCTACCGCGACCGGCACCATGAAGGCCATGCGGTCGATGGCGACGGTGGCGATACGGCCGCCGGCGATCTTGCTGGCCATGGCGGTTCCCGCCAGGTCCATCTGGGATACCAGCCAACCGCCGTAGATATCGCCGAAACCGTTGGTTTCGCGCGGCAGCGCGGTAATCTGCAAGGCCAGGTCTCCCTGGGGAATGGGGTCTTCTTGTTCAAGCTCGATCATAGGTAAGGGCCTCGTGCCCCCCGGATTTCTTGTTCAAGCGCGGTTTAGGGGAAAACTCTCCCAAAACGCCTGCCGGTGCAAGGTCTTGGGACAGCTTTCAGAGGCGCCCGGGCATTATATAGAGGAGTAGGGCGGCCGACGACCGCCCGGTTCTCTCTTCGACCGACTGTGTGGACATTCGTCGATTTGCTATGGTTTCGCTCCTGCGTCCCCGGGTCGCAGGTCGACACGCCTGCCGGTCGAACCCCGCTCATGCTTGCTGAACGAATAAAGAGAACAATCCCGACATGCCATCCGCGAATGCTCCCGAGGCGCCGGCCCAGCGTCCATTGACCCGCAGCGACTACAAGACCCTGTCCCTCTCCGCCCTGGGTGGAGCGCTGGAGTTCTACGACTTCATCATCTTCGTGTTCTTCGCCACCGTGGTCGGCAAGCTGTTCTTCCCGGCGGACATGCCGGAATGGCTGCGTCAGCTGCAAACCTTCGGCCTGTTCGCCGCCGGCTACCTGGCGCGGCCGCTGGGCGGCGTGATCATGGCCCACTTCGGCGACCTGCTCGGGCGCAAGCGCATGTTCACCCTGAGCATCTTCATGATGGCGGTGCCGACCCTGATCATGGGCCTGCTTCCGACCTACGCGCAGATCGGCATCTGGGCGCCCCTGGCGCTGCTCCTGCTGAGGGTGATCCAGGGCGCCGCGATTGGCGGGGAGGTACCGGGGGCCTGGGTCTTCGTCGCCGAGCATGTACCGGCACGGCATGTCGGTTATGCCTGCGGGACGCTGACTTCCGGCCTGACGGCGGGCATCCTGCTGGGCTCGCTGGTGGCTACTGCGATCAATAGCTTCTATAGCGCGACAGAGGTGCAGGACTACGCCTGGCGGATACCCTTCCTGCTCGGCGGGGTGTTCGGCCTGTTCTCGGTCTATCTGCGCCGCTGGCTGCACGAGACGCCGGTATTCGCCGAGCTGCAGCAACGCAAGGCACTGGCAGAGGAAGTGCCGTTGAAAGCGGTGGTCCGCGATCATCGTGGCGCCGTCCTGGTGTCGATGCTGCTGACCTGGGTGCTGTCGGCCGCGATCGTGGTGGTCATCCTGATGACCCCTACCGTTCTGCAGAGCGTATACGGCTTCGATGCCGCCACGGCGCTCAAGGCCAACAGCCTGGCGATCGTCTGCCTGACCCTTGGCTGCATCGTCGCCGGGCGCATGGCGGATCGTTTCGGCGCGGGGCTGACTTTCGTTGCCGGTAGCGTGCTACTGGCGCTGGTGTCCTGGAGCTTCTACGGCAACCTCAAGGCCCACCCGGACTGGCTCTTTCCTTTATATGCACTGACCGGCTTCTTCGTCGGCATCGTCGGCGCCGTTCCCTACGTGATGGTCAATGCGTTCCCACCGGTTGTGCGTTTCTCCGGCCTGTCCTTTTCCTACAACCTGGCCTACGCCATCTTCGGTGGGCTGACGCCGATGGCGGTGGCCCTGCTGCTCAAGCAGAGCCCGATGGGGCCGGCTTATTACGTGGTGACTCTGTGCCTGGTCGGCTTCCTCGTCGGGCTCTACCTGCTGGCGCAGAAAAAGCCGGCTGGCGAGGCGGTTTCGGTGGGGTGAAAGCGCTTCCGGCGGTTATTTGAATTATTTTTGAAATAATCGTTGACGCCAGTTTCTATCTCCCTATAATGCGCA
>NZ_KV828390.1:0-2027 GCF_001836405.1 Pseudomonas sp. HMSC057H01
CTAAATCGGTGTCCGGGATCAGTAGACCACTACACTGCCGAAACAGTTATTTTTGTTGCTAAGAGGCAGGAAGGCTGCGCTGAGATTCCTACTAGTGAATTAGATAGTTGTTGTCTTCTGAAACAGAACTGAAGCGAAATTGGGGGTAGGGTTTTTCTAGGTGAAGGGTAACTCTTGAGAATTACAAAGGTGTGACGCAAATGTTGTATTTTTCTTGCAGTATGAAGATGGGTGGTTGGGTCGGATATAGGTACTTCTCTCTATTTTCTTTAATTGCTCTCATCTATGGGTGTGTCGGTGGTGGAGGTGGATCGGATGAGATTGGGCAGCACTGCTTTGAGAGAGAGCAAAAGCTTTCCGGAGTTAATGATAATGAAGAGGGGAGTGTGAGGTTGAATCGGCTGAACTGCGATCCAATTGAAGGTCGTGTTCTTGAATCAGAGAAGCTGATAAGAAAGCCGCCCAATGAGCTGGGTATTCACTGAGTTAATAATTTTTAGCCTGGAGAGGTCTTTTTGAAAATGAAAAAATCACTTGTTATGTCGGCTGTGCTTTTGGTGGCTAGCAATTTCGCGTGTGCTGATGAGGGCTCAAATGATGGAAGTGAGATATGTCGGGCGCAGGGTGGAGTTGAAATAACAAGTCTGGGGGAAGTCTCAAAGGGTGTGGATGTTGAAGATGTTGTAGTTTGTTCGATTCTTCCAAGTAATATGAAGTCGAGTCAAAGAGCGCCTACACTCCCTCCTCTGCAAAGGATGATCATTTCGGCAATGCCTTCACCAGGAACGGTCACTGTTTCTGCCAGCGGAGATAGGAAATTTACAACATCTTGCCGGGCAAATCTTTATGCTCCACGTTATGCCAATTTCTATCCAGACGGTGTTAGCAGGGGAACATCAGATCTACGATGTGTTGGTTACAATACACCCGGGAATTCATCTCAAGGGTGTAATGTGTCATGGGACGGCCCGACCGACATTCAATTGGGTGTTGAGCCATATGGCGGATCTGTTGTTGTAAACTACAGTTGCACTGCATTCAAAACAACGATTCCAGTGATAATGAGCTACAGTTATCGTGATGGGCGGGCAGTGTATGGCGAGGTCCAGAATGTGTCAGGAATAATAAATGTGGTTTTGAACTAAGGATGCGCCTTAGTAGGATTTTATTTCAAGGTGTTCAGCTTGTGAATGTGCTGCAGGGCACTCTATAGAGTGCCCTGCATAGGCTGGAAGTCGTTTGGCTGAGGGCTAGTCTTTCGAGTTCGATATGGCACGTTGATGAAGGCTGGTAAAAAGTCCTGTCTGTGTGGGTGGCAGGCGAGTGGCGCGTTCAGACGCTAATGTGGAGTTCAAGGTAGGGTTCCGACGCCGAGGATCCTCTTTGGGTGGAGTCATTTGCTGAGCCATGCAGTTATAAGACAGGCTACGTGCTCCATTGACTTGGACATCGATACACGAAGATTCAGATTGTTCCGAGTGTGACTCTGCGGGCGGGGAGGCAGCAGCCTGCTGTGCCAAACCAACTATAGGCAACAAGAATATAATTCGAAGAATTTTAATAAGCATTCCAATCTCCTTAACCCTGAGGGTTGGATGAGACTCAATAGTAACCTCAAGTTATGAGGAAAGATGAACCGCCTATCGTTTTGTAGTCTTGGTTAGGTCAGGCACACGCTAGTGAGTAGTACTAAGAGTAAGCCGATAGCCAGGGGGCGTGGTGGCCCATTTGGGGAAGTGATGAAGAGGTGCGGGCTTGTACCGGTTCGAGGAAGGAATAGACAGCAGACAGGATCGCTTGCGATGGGGCAGCAGGAAACCATCAGCCCGTCCGTATCCAGAACTGCTGCTTGCAGCGTTAGGGGTGACTCCCTCATGCCCTAGAGGGCATAATCCCTGTATGGAGATGGCTAACTGATATTAAGGAGTGGTCGAAGTCATGGAACGCTTGCTCGAGAGCATTTACATCAATGCCCGGCCGGCGATGGAGTTGAGGCTTAGCCTCACCAGCTCCGGCCGCAAGAGAAT